>CALKJD010000121.1 GCA_937995755.1 uncultured Saprospiraceae bacterium
ACTAAGTAGTAAGAGAAACGAAAAATCAATATTAACAAAACATAGTAATGAAATAGGAATCGCCCTAAGTAGCCTTTATCTAGTAGCCACTCTTGTGATCAAAAACAATGTGAATCAAAAATTTGAAGAAGCATTAACAAGTCAAAACATCCACTATACCCACATCCATTCTCAGCCAGTAGGTATTGCTTCGCTGCATTGGTACGGTCTAGGTCGCACACCAGAGGGATATTACATGGGTGATTACTCTTATACAGATGGAAAGGATATCCAACTTTCTTTCTTCCCTACTGCTGACTCATTGATGACAGAGCTCGATGCGCACACCATAGATAGAATGAAGTGGTTTGCCAAGGATTTTTATCATGTTGTCGAACAAGGTGATTCTCTCTTATTTTACAATATGCAAGTAGACATGCAAGGCATTTACGATCTCGGACAAAGAAAGGCACCGACTCGTGGTTTCTTTATCTTAGAAAATAAGAAAGGGGGAAAGTTGATTTCTTCTGGAAGGCATTGAAAAACAATTCATGATCACTTACACCTTACAATTCAATATTATGAATTACAAGAATATCGTTACCCTACAAAGAAAATAGAGACATAATATAAACCTGTCAATATAAAGACTACTCCAGCCACGTACCTCATTACCTTTTCAATTTTTGTAAGGGCATTAAAGGTAGTACCCACTCTATCAGCAGCGAATGCCAACAGATATGCAAATAGTATTACTGGAAGCCCTGTACCTATGGCAAATACAATTGGAAGATAGAGACCTGAAGCACTGGAAATAGACATAGGAATCAGCATACCAAAGAATAATGCGCCACTATAGGGACAGAAAGCGAGCGCAAATATGACACCCAACATGAAGGCTCCAAAAATTCCTCTGTCTTTAAATCTATCTGTTAACTTATCTTGAATATTAATCTTACCCAAAAAATTAAGTTTGATGACGTTCAACATCACTAAGCCTATAATAATCAATAGCGGTCCTAGATACTTTTCTCCATTTTGTTGAAAGAGTCTCGCAACGTGAAATTTACTCACTCCAAAATATAGTATCAATCCAATAATCGTATAACTAAAAGCACGACCTAATGAATAAACCACACCACTAAGAAGTACTAAATTCTTCTTAGATACATTCTTTGAGATAAAAGCTGTTGCAGTTACATTTGTAGCGAGTGGACATGGGCTAATTGCAGTCATAAGACCTAAGACAAAAGCAGATAGAATAGGAATATTATAACTATCTAAAATTGAATTCAAAAACTCCATCATAATGCTGAAAGTTGCATTTCAATTTTAGACTTTAGTTCTGCAGAAAATACTTCCTTATCATTTCCTTTTTGGAAAGCAAAATTAGTGAGATCTATATGATCTTCCTTTCCATCCTTAATTACATTAATGAACAAGGCTGTACCTGTCGCTTCAAATCTTTCAGCTATATCATAGTTTACTTCATCATCAACGTTGACTGTTCTAAAACTTAACTTGCCTGATTCCAATTGATCTTTGAAGAAAGTATTTACCGTGTATTCAGCATTAGCTTCTATTGCCTCGCAAGTAACGCAACGATGAGTGCCATAGAAGTCGATTAATTCTACCTTAGTAGATGTGTCGTTAGTTTTGATCGTCTTACTATTATCCTGTCCATTACACGATGCCAAAATAAGTACAGCTATAAAAAAGAGCAAATTTGATAGTTTCATTAAAAGATTATTTTGATTAAAAAATCACAGTATTATATTAAATAAGTATCCTGAAATAATGATACACAAGGTTACAATTCCAAAAAATATTCCGATCAACTTTATAGTCATCACTTTCTTTAGCAACATAGCTTCTGGCAATGAAAGCCCTACTACACCCATCATAAAAGCTATAGCTGTACCCAGAGGAATTCCCTTCGCCACTAAAACTTGAACAATAGGTAATACTCCTGACGCATTGGAATACATAGGCACGGCCATCAATGCGGCTATCGGCACTGCCAATAAATTATCTTTACTCATGTACTGTTCAAAAAATCCATTAGGTATGTAGCCATGCATCAGACCACCAATTGCAATTCCTACAATAACATAAGGCACTACGCCTTTTAATATTTCAAGTACTTCTGACCAGATTACTGGTAAACGCTGCGCAAGACTTTGCTTCTCCTGTTGAAATAAATCTTGATCTCTTTGAGCATTCGCCAACACTTCTAATACCCAAGGAGAAAGGTACCGTTCTAGCCTTAATCTACTTAAGATTATTCCTGATATAGTACCCAGTAGTACTCCAGACACCACATAAATGACAGTGGTCTTGAGCCCAAACAAACCGACGAACAAGCCAATCGCAACTTCATTTACCAATGGTGAAGTAATCAAAAATGAAAAGGTAACGCCCAGTGGAATTCCGCCTCTTACAAAACCAATAAATAAAGGGACAGAAGAGCAACTACAAAATGGTGTTACCACGCCAAAAAGACTAGCCATTAGATATTCCAAACCATAGAGCTTATTTCTAGAAAGGTAATTTTTAACTCTATCAATCGGAAAATAGCTATTCACTATTCCCATAAAAAATATAACTATTACTAGAAGCAATAATATTTTTACTGAGTCATATATAAAGAAGTTAAGTGCATTAGCTAGATGAGCTTGGGGATCAAGCTGTATGAGATCATACACTATCCAATCCGCCATATGTTGCACCCAATCAAACATAGTCGTTTATAAGCTGTATTGTTCCACTAATCGCTGCACTTCTTTTGATGGTATTATAGATCGTACCATGCTCTTCGATATTTCGATGGAGTAGATCTGTATTGATACTTTCCTTACTATATATTGTCAATTGATATTCAATGTCATCCATCCTTGTAGGAGAAGATTTTCTAGTTGAAGTGACAGTGATATTAGCTTTAGTATATTCGAATCGCTGCAACACAGATAGGCGTTCTACATTTTTCAATATACAAGCCGCTAAAGCAGTCAGTAATATCTCTGCAGGATTAGGCAAATCTGCTCCAGACTCTGCCGATGTTCCGATTAGCAGCTCGTTATCTCCAAAACCAATAGTCGCATGAGCCTTGGCTATAGAATTTGCTGTAATAGAGTATTTCATGATATCGCTTAATTTAGTAATTCAACAACCTCTTTGACGGAAGGCACTCTACCTTTTATAACTATTTCATCGTTTATAACTACTGCTGGTGTAGACATTACATTGTATTTCATAATCTCCATGATATCTTCTACCTTCTCAATGGAAGCTTCTACTCCAGACTGATTTACGGCATCCGTAATTACTTGAGTGGTCTGTATACATTTTGGACATCCAGTTCCTAATACTTTTATTTTCTTCATGATTATACTATTATTGAGGTTCAAATTCTTCGATTTTCAAAAATGACGCAAACATTAGATTCGCTTTTTTCCAGTTCGCTTTATCAATACAGTACTTGACTCTTGGTGGATTGATTTCACCTTTTATCAGACCTGCACTTTTAAGTTCTTTCAAATGCTGCGACACCGTAGATTGCGCAATGGGAAGCAACTCTACCAAATCACCTGTAAAACAACAAGACTGGCTATTCAGTATATTCAATATCTCTAATCTAATGGGATGAGCTAATGCCTTTGCAAACCTTGCCAGTTCTTGTTTTTTTTCTACTTCCATATGATTGATTGTACAAGTCATTTCTTTATCGTCTATCGCAAATGTACGATAGACATAAAAAGCAATGTGTGACCTATGTTACTCTTCAGAATGATATGAATCATTAATACCTAATTGAGATACTGACCAGGAGATGATCACGGTCATTAGCTTCAATATACTTTCTGCACAAATAAAAACGTTCAAGAAGAAAATCGATTCTCAAATGTGATTATAGTTGCTATTACAGTTAATGATCTCACTTTGCTAGAACGGCTAATAGCGATCCGTCTATAATATTAAGGCATACATAAATCTTGAAGACATTAAACACTTTTCAATTGGCAACTATTACAAGCAAACAATTGTTAATCCAAAAGTTGCAAGAATGTGAAGAAGCACCGCTAAATGAAGCATACATGATTAAAGCTAAATAAGGGCATCACACTCTGCCTAGACCAATCAGATGATTACAATGGAAGTTGCTAGAAGCATATTCCAATTAACACAAAGAATAAAATTGAAATTATGAAAATATTGATGAGCTTAGTCCTAGCGACATTCTTAACAATGACTATAGCTGCCCAGGATACTGTCGCCAATTACTTTACAGATTCAGAAAAGGCGATGGAATATGCCGAAACCAATAATGCTGAGATACTAATGATATTTGGAGGTAGCGATTGGTGCAGACCATGTATCCAATTTAAAAAAGAGATCTTAGAAACTAACGATTTTCAAGCAAGTACAAATGGCAAAGTCGCTATATTGTATCTAGATTTTCCTTCGAAGAAAAAAAACAAATTGTCAAAAGAAGCTACACAGCATAACGAAGCCTTAGCTGCAAAGTATAATACATCAGGATCTTTTCCAAAAATATTATTAATGGATAAGGCTATGAATAAAATCAAAGAGATATCCTACGAAGGTCAATCATCCACAGATTTTATCACATTACTCTAAATGACTGCATTGACCAGAACTGTTATATACCTATTTTCTATCTTGATTTTGAATAGCTGCAATGCCCAGTCTAAGTTAGAAAGTCACAAAGAGATTCTCAAATTGATGGGAACTCGATTTGAAGTGACGGCTACGGCCCTAAATAAAGAAGTAGCACAGCAAGCCGTAAAAATTGGCATAGCGGAAATAGAGAGAATAGAAAATCTAATTTCATCATGGCAATCGTCTTCACAGACGAGCGAGATCAATAGAAATGCTGGTATCAAAGCGGTAAGTGTAGATCAAGAATTATATGATTTGATTGACCGATCGCTTAAAGTATCTGCATTAACACAAGGCGCATTTGACATCAGCTTTGCGAGTATGGAAAGGATCTATACATTTGACAAAGCTAATCATACGCTTCCAGATGCTAAAAGATTATCTGAAGCCATCGACAAAATAGATTATAAAAATATCATCCTTGACAGAGAATCGAAAAGTGTATTCCTAAAAGAAGAGGGTATGAAAATCGGATTTGGCGGAATAGGTAAAGGGTATGCTGCTAATAAAGCCAAACAAATCATGATGGTTATAGATGGAGTACAAGGTGGCGTGGTCAATGCATCTGGTGACTTAGTGGTCTGGGGAGATAATGGAACCGAAGAAACATGGAAGGTTCAAATCTCTGATCCTAAAGACATCAATAAAAGCTTAGGAACTATAGGCATCAAAAATGCATCCGTCGTTACTTCTGGAGATTATGAAAAATACTTCACCTATGATGGAAAACGATATGCTCATATAATCAATCCTGATACAGGAATACCAACATCTGGCATCAAGAGTGCTACCGTGGTATGTCCAGATGCAGAACTTGGAGATGCATTAGCCACTTCGATATTTGTACTCGGACCTAAAGAGGGAATGAATCTAATCAATCAACTAAAAAATACAGAGGCTTTAATCATCACTGATGAAGATCAAATATTAACCTCCAACAAACTAGAATTAAATAAACAGAAATAGATGAAAAAAATAATCAGAAATACACTCTGTCTTTTTTTACTAAGCTATGCGATGACTAGTTGCGTCTCCGTTGCAGCCTACCAAAAAATGCACTTAAATGATAAAGAGATGACCTTAGGTGATAAGAAACTAGAAACTTTTGAAATCAACTTCCAAGCATACCGTGAAGGAGCGGCTGGAGCTAATGGTGGTAAAGTAGGTGGTGGTTGCGGCTGTAACTAATTGATCAAAGTAAAAAAGACAACAAAAATGAGATTACAAAAAATAAGTTTCATTATCGCTTTCGTAGCATTGGCCATTTTCGCCCAAGCACAAGAAGGATATCAAATGAAGCCCAACGAAAAATATACTGAGATAGACTTTTTGAGTAGCTATTACACCCAAGATGGAGACAACGCTGCCGTAACTGGAGGAGTAGGTACAGAAGAGCTTACTGACTTTGCTACTATAATTGTGGTAAACGTACCCTTGGATAGCACTCAATCTATCAATGCCACACTTGGCTTAGATATATACAGCTCCGCCTCTACTGACAATATAGATAACAATAGATCTTCTGCGTCTATAATGGACAAAAGAGCATACGCCAATTTTGGCTATACTAAGAAGCTATTGAGTAAAGGTTTTACCTACGGCGCAAAGGTGGGATTCTCTTCCGAATATGATTACACCTCTATCAATGGAGGAATCAACTTAGCCCAAGAATTCAATAATGGCAATACCGAATTTTCATTTTCAGCTCAAGCATTCCTCGACAACTGGAAGACTTATTTCCCAGTCGAACTAAGAGGCGATGTTACTGTACCTACTACGAGTCGAAACTCTTACAATGCGCAACTCACTTATTCGCAAGTACTCAGCAAGCGATTACAGATGTCACTATCCGTAGAAGCGATTTATATGGATGGTTTACTTTCCACGCCATTTCACAGGGTATATTTCAATGATGAGGCGGCTACAGATATTGAGAGACTACCTTCTACAAGATTAAAGATCCCATTGGCGGTCAGATTAAATTATAAGCCTACTGATAATTTAATAGTTAGGAGTTATTACCGCTTCTACACCGATGATTTTGGAATCGATGCACACACGTTTAATATTGAGCTCCCATATCATATCAATGACCATTGGACTCTATCTCCGTTCTATAGATTCCATACTCAGACAGGATCTGAGTATTTTGCACCATTTGCAGAGCATACTTCTACTGACGAATTCTACACCAGTGACTATGATCTCTCCGAACTCAGTAGCACGAAATATGGATTAGGTATATCCTATACACCATTATACGGAGTGGCGAGAGGAAAAGTACCATTTACCTCTAAAGTTCTCATGTTTAATAGTATTGCTCTAAGGGTATCAAGATATACAAGAGATACTGGGCTCTCAGGATATAGCGGATCGATCGGATTGAATTTTCGATTATAGCTTGCTATTTGCAAACGAGCTAGAATAGTAAATTAAATGTTCAATTTACTATTCTAGTTCTTTTTCTACTTGTTGCTTTCAGCTACTTAGTGGTCTCAATATTTCGCAGGACTAATTAAACAAAAAAATAGGGATATCAAATCTCTTATCGAAGCAATTGAAACTCCAACAGTTTCTCATATAAGGGTATCACCCTTTATTTTCTAATTGCTACAAGTCGCTCTTTTCAACAAGTGGTATTCTCCTTTATTTTTAAATTCACGCATAGATATTCCAGTATACTTCTTAAAGGTTTTGGAAAGATGACTCGCATCAGTAAAACTCAACTCATCCGCTATCTCTGTAAGCGTATAATCAGAGTTTAACAATCTAATCTCCACTAACTTAAGTTTGGATTTGATAATATATTCCCTCAGAGGCATATTCACATTCTTTCTAAAAAATTCACTCAAATAGGTGGGAGAAATTAAAAACGTCTTGGCCAGATTCTCAACTTTGAGCAAATGCGTATTGGCCAGATTTTCATTAATATATGCCAGTATTCTATTAATACGAGAATCACTTTCAATGGCATTTTCAGTTTCATAAAAAGCGCTTTCTTTTATATTTCGAAGGAGAATCTCTAAGATACTTACCATGAAACTTTTGATCAGTACTGCTGAAGTGGATTTATAGTTTTTATTCTCATTGAGAATCAAATCGATCAATGTATAAATATGCTGCCTATCCAATTGGTTTTGGATAATATCACCCGGCAATTGATTATAATTAGAAAGTATATATGCAGCTTCTTTAAACCACTCTTGTTGATTAGTACTGCCATGCATTTCTGATTTAAAAAAACTAGACGTAAATTTTAAAAATACAAATCGCGATAACTTCTCTATCTGAAATGAATGACATTGCAGTGGAGGCAACAAGAAGATACTTCCTTTTTCAAAAGCATATTCATTATAGTTGATACATTGAGTACCCGCACCTTCTTTGATTAATACAAGCTCAAAAAAATTGTTTTTGACTGGGCGTTGCTCCCATGCACTCAATTCTATTTCTTGTATTTCGAAAGGTCTATAAGCTTCTAAAACTTGCATAATTGGAATATTTGAACGCAAATGTAAGTCAAATAAAGACAATCAAGCTTAAAAACACACTCAAAACCCCTAAAAACACCATTAGAACCTTTACACATACCTAAATAAATCGAACAATGCCCTTTATCTTTGTATTAGAATTAATCGAAATTTAAAACAAACAGGAAATATTATGAAAGCAATGCTTATAAAAGAGTACGGTGAAAATGCAAAATTTGAATCATCAGAAGTAGCAAAACCAAAATTACAAGCAGGACACATTTTAGTAAAGATCGCAGCGTCAAGTGTAAACACTGTAGATACTATGATACGCAAAATGGGAAAAGATCTACCGCTATCACCTGAAGCACCTGCAATTCTAGGGATGGATTTCGCAGGAACAATAGAAGCAATAAGTGCTGATGTAGAAGGATATAAAGTTGGAGATGAAGTATATGGATGCGCAGGAGGTCTAGCTAATCTACCAGGTACATTGGCAGAATATATAGTAGCTGACCATAAGCTCTTAGCTCATAAACCAAAGAACATTTCTATGCGAGAAGCCGCGGCATTACCATTAGTGGCTATTACAGCCTATGAAGGTTTAATACGTGCAGGCATCAAGGCAGGTCAAAAAGTACTAGTCCACGGCGGTAGTGGTGGTGTTGGTCATGTTGCCTTACAGTTAGCCAAGCAATTTGGAGCTGATGTATACGCTACTGGTGGCGGTGAAAAACAAATGGCAATCATCGAGCGACTTGGAGCTACAGCTATCAACTATAAAACTGAAGATGTAGCGGCATATGTTGATAAATATACTGATGGAGCAGGATTTGATATCGTATTTGATTCTGTAGGTGCTGGCAATCTCACCAAATCATTTGAAGCAGCAGCACTGAATGGTAACATCGCAACAACAGTTTCACTTGTTGAATTAGATTTATCTCCTGCACATTTTAAAGGCCTATCCTTACATGTAGTATTCATGCTCATTCCCATGCTACACAACTATAAGAGAGAAGCACATGGCGAAATACTGAGCAAATTAGCTCAAATTATCGAGTCTGAAAATTTAACACCTTTACTAGACGAAACCAACTTCTCATTGGATGAAGTTGGCAAAGCTTATGCACGCTTAGAAAGTGGAAAAGCTATTGGTAAAGTAGTTATTGAAAACTAATACTGATGTAGCAGTTTCAAAGAAACAATACTAATATGTGCGTTGGAAATGCCCCTTGAATTTAAGGGCATTTCCATTTTAAATTAGACCCTATCGATATTCAAAGGCATCGAAGTACTCAATAAACCAAATAAAAAATAGACACCTATTCCAATCATTCACTTAATTGTACTCACGCCACAAAACTTCAGATTCCCTTCTAAATGATATTTACTTATTTTTGGGGGATGAAGAAGATGATCTTCTTACAATAAGCAATGAAAGAAAACCCAATACATATAAAATTTGCAAATGCTCAAAATCCAACAGCCGAATTTGACTTATTAAAATTAGAAGAGTTGTTGGGCAGAACGGACTTGGATCATTCGCAATACCATCTTCACTTAGTAGAATTCTATATGATCATACTTTTTCTAGATGGCGAAGGAGTACATACTATAGATTTCAAAGAACACAGCTATAAGAAGGGCACTATTCTAACTATAAGAAAAGATCAAATCCATAAATTTCATAAAAGCAATTCGACAAAGGGCATCGTATTATTATTCACAGATGATTTTTTAGTAAGCTACCTTGAAAAACTAGAGTCCCTAAAAGCATTGCAACTATTCAATGAAATCCTCAATGCGCCCAAGGTAGAGCTAAAAAAAGAAGAACTTAACGACACTTCAAATTTACTACATAGGATAGATAGAGAATATTTTCATATCAATGACAACTATTCACTTGGCATCATCAGAAGTGAATTACACATATTGATCACCAATCTATACCGTATAAAATCTAAGCAAAGTCAAAATAGCGATAATCGAAAATACCTAAGTGAGTTTATTACTTTCCAAAACCTAGTAGAAGCGCACGCTACCCAATATACTAAGGTGAAGGAATACGGCAAATTGATAGGCGTAAGTACCAAGACTCTTAACACCATTACTAAAACTATAGTCAACAAATCTGCCAAAGAATTTATAGATGACATCTGCACCAAACAGATCAAGCGTCTACTCATCAACACCGACCTACCTATCAAAGAGATTGCATACGATTCTGGATTTGAAGAAACTACAAACTTCTACAAGTACTTCAAGAGACAAACTGGACTCACCCCTGAGCAATTCCGAACTACATTCCATTAGTAGACAGAATACCCGTTAAAGTCGCAATAAACACTCGGTTTCCCATTATTACAGTCTAAAGGCTATTTTCTATCTCTCGTACCATGGGTACAAGCGTTATTATTGTCTTAATATTTAAACAAATCCTAGATGTGGTTGAACACTACTCTATACTTTAAACTTATAGGGAAGTGTAAATCATAATTCCCTGATTCTAACATTTGAAGGTTAAGAATCTTGTTCATTATTGATATACGAAATAGAGAACCCTATCTAATTATTGTAGTTAAAAAAGCCAAGAAATGAAATTTCTAAGAAAAACCAATTTCAAAAATATCATCTCGTATTTGACAATGATGTTATGTGTTGTATTTACACTTCAAAGCTGTGGCGAAAGCAAGGCAACTGAGGTGAGCAAATCACCTCCACCACCAAGACCATTCCCTGTGGTAGAAGTAGACACTAGAGATGTAATGACGAAAATTTCATTCCCTGCTGAGCTAGATGCTCAAAACAACGCACAAGTAAGACCTCGAATTTCAGGCTATGTGACAGAATTATATGTAGAAGAAGGGCATCGTGTAGTCAAAGGGCAGCAGCTACTAAAACTAGAGACTAATGTATTAACTGAAAATGCAAGTTCTGCTAAATCACAAATCGGAGTTGCCGAAGCCAATGTCAGCACTGCTCAAGTAGAAGTAGATAGATTGATACCGTTAGTAGAAAAAAACATAATCAGTGACGTATTATTAAAAACTGCTAAAGCGAAACTCAACCAAACCAAAGCTCAACTCAATCAAACTAAAGCAGCATATCAAAGTATTGTAGAAAATATAAACTTTGGAATAGTAAGAAGTCCAGTTACAGGTATTGTTGGCAAATTAAATTATCGGGTAGGGAGCCTTGTAAGTCCACAAGATGCCCAACCGATTACGACTGTATCTGATACACGCGTAATACAAGCATACTTCACGGTAAATGAAAAAAGGTACATTCGTTTTTTTAGTCAACAACCTGGAAAGACGATCGAAGATAAAATCAAATTACTCCCTGCAGTAGAATTACAGCTGGCAGATGGCTCCATATATAAAGAGAAAGGTAAAGTAGTAACCACTACTGGCCAAGTAGACCAAAACACAGGTACTGTGCGATTCAGGGCCGATTTTGTCAATAGTGATGGTATGTTAAGTGATGGAAATACGGGTACAATATTAATCCCTCGCGCATACAAAGACGTGACTGTAATTCCTGAATCCGCTACTTACGAACAACAAGGATTAATCCATGTCTATCAAGTTAAAAATGACAGTATCTATGACAATACGATAGAAGTATTGGACCGAATAGATAATATGGTCATCGTTGAAAAAGGACTAACTAAAGGAGACAAAGTAGTGGCAAAAGGCATCATCAACTTACGTAGTGGTATGCGAATCAATCCACAGCCTACGCCTTTGGACTCTCTTATCTCTATTCAAGCCATCAAATAAAAACCAATGATTCAGCAATTCATAGACCGTCCGGTATTATCGGCGGTTATATCCATATTTATAGTGGTGTTCGGAGTTTTAGGTATAGCGATATTGCCTGTGACTCAATATCCTGATATAGCACCTCCAACGGTACAAATCTCAACTAGCTATCCTGGCGCAGATGCAGCATCTGTATTAGAAAGCGTCATCATACCCATAGAAGAACAAATAAATGGTGTAGAGGGAATGAATTACATTTCATCTACCGCTAGCAACAATGGCTCTGCAAGTATTACGGTAACATTCAAAGATGGTATAGATCCAGATGTAGCTACAGTCAACGTGCAAAACAGAGTAGCACGCGCCACTCCGATTTTGCCGTCCGAAGTGACTCGATCTGGAGTCGTGACACAAAAACAACAGACCAGTGCTTTGATGTTTATGTCATTCTTTTCGGCTAATCCAGATTATGATGATGTATACCTTCAGAACTATCTCAATATTAATGTAATCCCAGCACTAAAACGAATCAATGGTGTTGGAGATGCAAGTGTATTTGGAGGTAAAGATTATGCTATGCGTATATGGATCAATCCACAAAAGATGGCCAATTACAAACTTACGCCTACAGATGTAATCAACTCAATCAATCAGCAAAGTCGTCAAGCTACCCCTGGACAATTAGGGCAAAACAGTGGGGAGACATTTGAATATGTAGTAAAATATAGCGGTAAGTTTAACGAAATAGAACAGTACAATAATATCATATTACGTACTGGAACGGAAGGACAGTTATTACGTCTACAAGATGTTGCAGAAATAGAATTATCTGCTTTTTCTTATTCTGTGCTGGGTCAGACCAATGGAAATCCATCATTGTCTATTGGAATATATCAAACTCCAGGATCTAATGCACAAGATATTATCAATGAAATAAAAAGCTACCTAGAAACACAAAAGATTAGTTTTCCAGAAGGGATAGATTACATAATCAACTATGACACTAATGAGTTTTTAACTGCTTCTATCAACAAAGTAGTAACCACTCTAATGGAGGCATTCTTATTGGTTTTCTTGGTTGTGTTTCTTTTCCTACAAGATTTCAGATCTACACTTATTCCTGCTATTGCTGTTCCTGTATCTATTATAGGCTCATTCTTTTTCCTCAATCTATTTGGGTTCTCTATCAATCTATTAACCTTATTTGCTATGATACTTGCAATTGGTATTGTAGTAGATGATGCAATTGTAGTCGTTGAGGCTGTACACGCCATGATGGAGAAAAACAAAGGCGTAAAAGATATGAAAGCGATTACGAAGAAAGCCATGGATGGTATATCTGCAGCCATCATTTCTATTACTTTGGTAATGTCTTCCGTATTCATTCCTATTGCTTTCATTTCCGGACCTACAGGCGTTTTCTACAAGCAGTTTGGGATTACACTCATTGTAGCCATCATCATATCTGCCATCAACGCTTTAACATTAAGTCCTATGTTGAGTGCACTGCTTCTAAAACCTCATAAAGAGCATATAGATAAAAAGAAAAGTATCCTTCAAAAATTCTACGATGGCTTTAATCGTGGATTTACTGCTCTTACCAATCTCTACGGAAAAGTCGTTCACTTTTTTATTAGACAGAGATGGTTGGCATTCTTTTTACTCATGGCGGTATCTTATGGTATCTACTGGACCAATGACCAAACACCAAAGGGATTTGTACCAAACGAAGATCGTAAAATACTTTTCGCCAACGTAGAGTTACCACCAGGAAGCTCACTAGATAGAACCTTTGAACTCATGCAACAATTGAGTGAAAAAGCCTTGGAAATCCCAGGAGTGACAGATGCCTCATTTAATGCCGGAAGGAGTTTCATGAACGGAGCTGGACCAAACTTTGGAATGTCATTTATCAAACTCAAAGATTGGGAAGAACGCAATGGAAATCCTGACCAACAAATAAGTGCTATTACTGCTAAGTTATTCCAACTAAATGCCGAAATACCAGATGCGAGAATGATATTCTTTAGTCCTCCCAGTGTAAGTGGATATGGTTTTAGTTCAGGATTTGAATTTCAATTGCTAGACAAATTTGGTGGTGAATTCACTGACTTAAGTAAAGCCACGCAGTCATTCATACAAGAGCTTAACAAACGTCCGGAAATTGCATATGCACAATCTTCTTTCCAGACTAACTATCCTCAATATGAGCTCAAAATAAATATGCCCTTGGCCGCATCAAAAGGAGTTGATATATCAGAAATATTTTCAACGATGAGTGGTTACATCGGTGGAGTATATGCTGCGGATTTCATTAAGTACGGCAAACAATTTCGAGTGATGGTTCAGGCTGATCCAAAAGACAGAACTGACCTAAGTAGTATGGATAATATATTTGTACGTAACAGTCAAGGTGGTATGTCTCCTATCACTCAGTTTGTGACTATGGAAAAAGTATATGGTCCTCCAAGTGTCAATAGATTTAACTTGTTCAATGCAGCCAAAGTTAATGGTGCTCCTGCAGATGGCTATTCCTCTGGAGATGCAATTGCGGCGATTGAGGAGGTGAAATCGAGTAGCTTACCTAATGAGTATGGTATTGACTACTCAGGATTAACTAGAGAAGAAGTACAATCTGGATCACAAACGGCCTTTATCTACCTGATCGTTATACTATTCGTATACTTATTATTAGCCGCGCAGTATGAGAGTTTTGTATTGCCATTCAGTATTCTATTCTCACTACCCATCGGAATATTTGGAGCCTATATCACTCAAAATCTGGCTGGTCTAGAAAACAATATTTACTTCCAGATCGCATTAATAATGCTTATGGGGTTATTAGCCAAGAACGCTATCCTGATTGTAGAATTTGCTTTGCAAGAACGGCTAAATGGCAATAGCATTGTAGAAGCTGCAATACTCGGTGCCAAAGAAAGATTACGTCCAATTTTAATGACTTCTTTCGCTTTTATCATTGGCTTAATGCCATTAGTATTATCCTCAGGAGTAGGAGCGGTCGGAAACAAATCTCTAGCAACTGGTGCAGCTTTCGGAATGTTGATCGGTACCATCGGAGGACTTATTGTAATTCCAGTTCTATTTGTCATTTTCCAATCCATACAGGAGAAAATAAAGCCTATCAAAAACGTACAATAACATGATATACAATATAAAATATACCATCGGCATACTTGTTATAATCGTATTTCAATCTTGTAATGTTGCATTGAAAAATTATGAAAGTATAGACCCATACGAATTAGAGAACTATCGAGTAGAACAGATTAAAAAAGACACTTCATCTTTAGCAGATCTGTCTTGGTCTGACCTATTTAAAGATACCATTCTACAGGAACATATAAAACAAGGGCTCAGTGAAAACATAGATGTATTAGTGGCTCAAGAAAACATCAAAATTGCGTCGGCATATATCGAGCAAAGTAAAGCTGCGTTCTACCCTACTGCCGGTGCTGAGTTAAGCTATGCTCATACGACTCCCTCTACGGCTGCCTTTAATTTTTTCTCAGAAAGAGTAGATTACGGAAGCATCAACTTAGATGGATACTTTTCGTGGGAAGCTGATATCTGGGGAAAACTAAAGAGTGATAAAAAAGCGACTATTGCTAGTTACCTGCAAACCGAAAGCTATCACCTATTAGTCAAATCACAACTAGTGGCCAACATCGCTAAGAACTACTACCTACTACTTTCTCTAGATGCAAAAAAAGATATCATAGAATCGACGATTTCCAACCGAGAAGAAAGCATACAGACCATAGTTGCTCTAAAAAATTCTGGCGACGTAACAGAAGTCGCTGTACAACAAAATAAAGCGCAACTATATACAGCTCAAGCATTACTCATAGATGTAGAAAAGGAAATAAAAATTCGTGAAAATGCCTTAAGTATTCTGCTTGGAAAAACGCCAGACAATATAAATCGTAGCGAATTAAAATTACAACAACTTCCTATAGATCTCAACATTGGTATTCCGATAAAACTATTAAGCCATCGACCAGATGTATTAGCCGCTGAATACAATCTTGTCAATGCCTTTGAATTAACCAATGTTGCACGCACTAGATTTTACCCTACATTATCTATAAGTGGATCTGCTGGATTGAATAGTCAAAACTTCAATAATCTATTTAGCGCCAATGCCTTGTTTGGAAATATATTAGGAAATTTGACTCAACCGATATTCAATCAACGTAAATTGCGAACTCAAAAGGAAGTTCGCTTGAGTGAGCAAGAAATTGCACTATTAGATTACAAGAGTAGTATACTCAATGCTTATCGTGAAGTTTCAGATGGCGTATATACGTATAAGGCCAATGAGAAAAAAATGATCATCAAAGAGCAGCAATTTGAAGCCTTAGATAAAGCTATCGAATTTTCTGAAGAGTTACTAATACAAGGTATGGCGGATTATCTAGAAGTATTAACTGCCAAAGACAACTTATTGCAGACACAATTAGAAATGGTGGATATAGAACTAAATAAATTAAGCGTTACAGTTGATCTCTACCGTGCACTTGGTGGAGGATGGAAATAATTATATTAAAATAATGTAGTCGCTATAATGCTGCTATATCATTAAATTGGAATTAGTTATTAATTCCAATAGAAGTAATAGCACGATAAAATGACTAAGACTAAAACAACAGATATCTCTGAATTAGAATTTATAGCCATGATGGCTTTTCTAATGTCGAATGTCGCATTATCTATTGATGGTATTCTTCCTGGCTTAGCAGATATTGGTGTCGCTCTGAATTATACTAACAGTAACGACTTGCAGGGAATTATCACTATGATTTTTCTAGGTTTAGGTATTGGTCAATTATTCTTCGGAACCTTGTCAGATAGTCTTGGTAGAAAACCTATCGTATATGCCGGTGTCATCACCTTTAGTTTAGCTACCATTATAGTGGTCAACGCTACCAGTTTAGAGATGATGTTATTCGGTAGATTTATACAAGGTGTAGGTCTTTCGGCTCCTAGAAGTGTGAGCGTCTCTATCATCAGAGATCTATACAAAGGAGACAACATGGCTAGAATTATGTCATTCATCACCGTCATATTTATACTTGTCCCTATGATCGCGCCTATCCTCGGACAATGGATATTGGATGTATTTTACTGGCAAGCGATATTCTATTTCCAGATGATATTTACTATAGTTACAGTCATTTGGTTTGCTTTGAGACAACGAGAGACAGTAACTGATGGCAATAGATTAAAGCTTACCAAATCTTTATTTTTAGATGGTGCTAAAGAGTTTTTCAAACATCGAGACACTGTGGTGTATACCATTATCTCTGGATTTATGACAGGAAGTTTTATGGTGTATCTAAGTACATCCAAACAGATCTTTCAAGATCAGTATGGCATGGTCAGTGAATTCGTATATATCTTTGGAGGTATATCATTCTTTCTAGGTTTGGCTACATTTTTTAATGGATCGATAGTCATTCGATACGGTATGAAAAAACTTGCTACCATTGCATTATATACATTCACATTCTCCGCCCTATCCTATTGTTTACTGTTTTCTAGTTCTAGTAATCCAAGCATATATATCATAATGGCCTTTATAGCTACACAGTTTTTGTGTATCGGTTTTATCTTTGGCAATGTTAGAGCATTGGCTATGCAACCTATCGGTCATATCGCAGGCGTGGGAGCATCTTTAAATGGATTCATATCTACTATCATGGCAGTACCCATAGCAGTCTACATAGGTCATTTTATAGACACTACGGCCTTACCTTTATTTATTGGATTTCTGTCTTGCGGTTTGATTTCTATTGCATGCCTGCACCTATTGAAACATTTCAAAAAAGAGGCTACTTAACACTATAATTCCAGAAATTACCTACGCCCCAATCTTTCGGTTTAAAACCACCCTATTATACAGACTTTAAAGTGGATACTTGCAAGGAGTCTGACTTGTCCGTCTACTTCATATTATTTCTTCAAGGCAATAGTTTCTCATTTTTACAGTCATTGTGCGTATTGTTATATCCAAACAAGTTGATTGCACTTGCATCTTTGTATTGTATTTAATCATCAATCAAATCAATATGAAATCAATATCCATAATCAGTATAATGATAATTACCTCACTAGCAATGAGCCACAATGTAAACGGACAATCAATTACGAATCATAAAAAAGAAGAGACCATGAAAATTTCAAAAAAAGAACAAGTAGTATCCTTATTAAAGGCAATTGAAACTGGAGCTTCAGAACCAATAGGTTATATCAACGCTGACAACTATGTACAACACAACCTCGGAGTAGAAGATGGTTTAGCTGGCTTTGGTGCATTACTACAGCAACTCCCTCCTAATTCAGCCAAAGTAAATACAGTTAGAGCATTTGAAGATGGTGATTTTGTATTCGCACAAACAGATTACAATTTCTTCGGACCCAAAATCGGTATTGACATATTCAGATTTGAAAATGGTAAAATCGTAGAGCACTGGGATAATTTACAAGAAAAACCTAATAGCCCTAACCCTAGTGGACGTACGATGATCGATGGCACAACTGAGATCAAGGATCTAGATAAAACAGAAGCTAATAAAACCTTGGTAGCCAATTTTGTAAATGACATCTTAGTAAATGGCAAAATGGAAAAAATCACCAATTACTTTGACGGTGACAACTACATACAACATAACCCTCAAATAGGTGATGGTCTTTCTGGTCTTGGAGCAGCATTAGAACACATGGCGTCGATAGGAGTAACTATGAAGTTTGACACGGTACACAAAGTCCTAGGAGAAGGAAACTTTGTACTTACAATAAGTGAAGGTTCATTTGGCGGAGCACACACTTCATACTATGATCTATTTAGAGTAGAAAATGGAAAAATAGCAGAGCATTGGGATGTAATGGAAACTATTGCCTCAAAAGAAAGCTGGAAAAATGCTAATGGCAAATTTGGATTCTAATAAAATATAAAAGGCTATTCTAAATCCTCTAATTCACTTTAGGGGATTTAGTTTTTTATTGATGCATCGACAAGTAATATGGTTTACGACAAGTTCTAGATTTAGTATTGAAAGAAAATAATACATTTCTAAGCAAATAAGAATATGAAACCAATTGATAGGTTCTATTCAATTACACATCAAACAGATGGAGAATCATCGTCTATAACATAAAAAGTCCTATTAAAAACTTATCGAAGAGAGATTTATGTAAATTCAAACTTCTAAGTCATTCACTATAATATTATATAGATGTCAGGTAGCATTCTCCTTACAGTAATCGTATTTCTTTTTAGCGCAATAGTATGTGTTCCCATAGCTAAACGATTAGGTTTAAGTTCCGTCCTCGGATATCTGATCGCTGGTATTCTTATCGGTCCTTATGTACTTGGAGTAATCGGTGAAGAAGGAGAAAGCATTATGCACTTTGCAGAGTTCGGAGTGGTCATGATGTTGTTTCTTGTTGGCTTAGAAATAGAGCCTAAGGACTTCTGGAGTATGCGAAAAACGATCTTGGGGATGGGTGGCATCCAAGTTTTTGGTACTATGGCACTCACTTTTTTGGTGTTATATCTGCTTGGTGTTAGCTGGATCGTCGCCATTGTAGCCGCGATGGCTATTGCTTTATCTTCTACTGCCATAGCCTTACAGTCGATAAAAGAAAAAGGCTTAATGAATACCACTTTTGGTACCTCGTCATTTTCCATTCTACTGTTCCAAGATATTATTGTGATTTTTATGTTAGGGGCTTTACCACTTATTTGTTCTTGTGGTGAAGACGCCTATGCTGAAGGACACACCGCGACTAACATCCTAGATACTATGCCATTAGGCCTTCAGACGGTAGCTATTATACTTTCAATGATTGCAATTGTAGTTGCCGGTCGCTATATTTTTATTCCTATCCTTAGGGTAGTTGCCTCTACAGGAGTACGCGAACTACTCGTTGCAGCCTCCTTATTTATTGTTTTTGGATTGGCATATTTAATGGAAATGGTCGGTTTAAGTCCTGCCCTTGGAGCATTCCTTGGTGGGGTTGTATTGGCTACTAGTGAATATAAACACGAACTTGAAAGTACCATAGATCCATTTAAAGGATTACTCCTCGGATTGTTTTTCATGTCAGTCGGTGCCTCTATTAATTTTATTGTAATTGGTGATAATCCGATGATGATTATAGGCTTAGTCATTGGAGTTATTCTTATAAAAGCCATCGTCTTATACATTGTAGGAGTATTATTCAAATTAAAAATTGATCAGCGATTATTACTCACATTTAGCCTAGCGCAGGTCGGAGAATTTGCCTTTGTTTTACTTTCTTTCGCATTCACATTACAGATGATAGACAGCCTACAATTGGATATACTATTAGTAGTGACCGCTTTGACTATGGCATTGTCCCCAATCTTAGGAATGATCAACGAGCGATTACTCTTACCTAAAATCGGAACAAAAGAATCGGAACAAAAATCTTCAGATACTATAGACAAAAAACATAAAGTTATTTTGGTCGGCTTTGGTCACTTTGGAAGTACTATAGGTAGATTTCTTCGAGGAAATGGAGTAGAAGCAACCATCCTAGATCAAGATTCAAATAGAGTAGATTTACTTAGAAAACTTGGGTTTGAAGTTTACTATGGAGACGCCACAAGGATGGACTTATTAGAATCTGCAGGTATAGCAGAAGCAGATATATTGATATGCGCAATTGACAACCCAGATGTAACACTCAACTTAGTAAAAAAGATAAAAGATAAATACCCTCAATTAAAACTAATGGTACGCGCTAACAATAGATACGATGCCTATGATTTACTGAACTCTGGAATCAATCATGTCTATCGAGAATCATTAGAGACATCAGTAAAACTTGCGTGCGATGTACTTTGCCATATAGGATTTGATACTAGCATAATCAAAAGTCAAGGAGAAAAATTTATCAAAGCTGATGAAGATAGTCTTAGAAGATTATCAAGTAAATCACTGAATGAAGAAGCGTACATATTTAAAGCAAGAGAAGAAATTGCGATGCAAGAAGCACTACTAAGTGAAGACCTAAAGAAAAAGCCTAACTAATAATCCTTTGCCCTATTAGTAAAATAAATAGGGTCTAGATTAAATGAAAAACGCCCAATACACATAGAGTATATTGGACGTAATATTGATTAAGTAAATCTTAGAACTGATATATCCCTAGCTTCTTTAACAGATGTAGTGATTATATCGAGTATGATTTTTTTATACCATGGCTTTTGGAGCTGCAGCCATTATGGCATCACTCGCTTGCGCTTCATATTTCTTAAAATTTTTCTGAAATAGATCTGCTAAATGAGCAGCCTTTTCATCATAAGCGACCTTATCAGTCCAAGCTTCTCTTGCGTTAAGAAGGTTTGATGGTACATTTGGACATTCTGTAGGAATCTCTAAACCAAATATATCAGTAGTAGTATATTCTACATCGTCTAACTTACCTTCTAAGGCAGCTGTAATCATAGCTCTAGTATACTTTAGAGATATTCTATCTGATGTACTAGCTGATCCTCCAGACCATCCTGTATTGATCAACCATACTTTAGTATTATGCTTAGTCATCTTAGCTCCTAGCATATCAGCATACTCTGTCGGGTGCAATGGTAAAAATGGTGCTCCAAAACAAGCTGAAAAAGTAGCTTGTGGCTCATTGATTCCATCTTCTGTACCAGCAACTTTTGCTGTATAACCTGAAATAAAATGGTACATCGCTTGTCCTGCAGTAAGTTTACTGATCGGAGGTAACACACCAAATGCATCACATGTAAGAAAGAATATGTTTTTTGGAATACCACCTTGTGAATCTGGCTTCGCATTAGAAATATGCTCTAATGGATAAGATACTCTTGTATTCTGAGTGATCGATACATCATCGAAATTGGGCACGTTAGTCCCTGGTTCAAATCCAATATTTTCTAATATAGCTCCAGGCTTGATAGCGTTGAAAATTTCTGGTTCTTTGGATTCTGATAGACCGATACACTTAGCGTAACATCCACCTTCAAAATTGAATACCGCATCATCAGACCATCCGTGCTCATCATCTCCAATAAGCGCTCTTTTAGGATCCGCGGATAAAGTAGTCTTACCTGTACCAGATAGTCCAAAAAATACTGCTGTATCACCAGATTCGCCTATGTTAGCTGAGCAGTGCATTGGTAATACACCTCTCTCTTTAGCTAGCAAATAATTAAGTACAGAGAAAATCCCTTTCTTGATTTCTCCTGTGTATCCTGTACCACCTATTATTATAGTCTTAGCTTCAAAATTAAGAATGGCGAAGTTAGGAGACTTGATACTATCTGCTAATGGGTCAGCTAGATATCCTGGAGCACATAGTATATGCCACTCTGGAGTAAAAACAAGTATTTCTTCTTCAGATAACCTTCTAAACATGTTGTGAGCAAACTGTGCACTCCAAGGCTTCTCAGCGATGAGTCTTATGTTTAGCTTATAATCTTCATGTGCGCAAGCATAGGCATCTTTAGCATATACATTTTTATCTGATAGATACTCTAAGATATTAGTCTTGAGGTTATCAAATATCTCTGGCGTCACTGCCTGATTAATATCACCCCAATCTACCGTATTAGCTGTTACGCTATCTTTTACGATATATCTGTCTTTTGGTGATCTTCCTGTAAACCTTCCTGTCTTGATGCAAAGCGCTCCTGTATTAGAGAGCGTACCTTCATTTTGGTCTAATGCGTCTTGAGTTAAAGTTTGAGGATCGAGGTTCCAGTATACATTCTCACTGGTTTGGAATCCTATTTTTGCTAGATCAGCATTAGGATTTCTTATTCCTTTTTGATTCATTTAGTTTGTCTTTTTTTAGAATTTTCGGTTTACCGTTTGGCTCTATTAACACTAAAATCTATAGCAAAAGTATAAAGGAAAATCTATATAAAACGGACTTTGCGCCATTTTGGGCTACGCCTAATCCTCAATAGCATTAGTGTACAAATGACATAAAGTGCATCATTACTGACTTCAGATAAATATTGCGAGAGAATATTTTTTTCAGATCTTTTGAAAATAAATTTTGCTGCTTTCTATTTCAGCGTATAATTGATGGAAAGTAGCAGATTTCTACCTGCTCCACTTACGCCACTGGCGAACGGTCTATAATGTGTATCGAGTATGTTTTCGATTCCTAAGCGAGTACTTATCGCCTCACTAACTTGAATAGCACCATAGAGATTAACTGTAGACCATGCATAGGTACCGTCGATAGTCGCCAACTCTGGATTATCTGTACTATCCCCATATTCACTCAATGGTTTTTCTGCATTAAATACATACCTGGCTTCTATATCCCAATTGTTATTAATGTATTGTAGTTGTAACTTGCCATAAGTAGGCGGTATATGCGCTAAGCGCTCTGTATACTCTTCATTATTACCTTGAATTCGACCTTGTATAAGATTGATCGATCCTTTCGCTTTCCAATGCTCAGTCACCTTCCAATCTGCATTAAATGATGCTCCGATGATTCTTGCTTTTTCCGCATTTACATTAGCCACTACTTTAAGCAACTCTCCTTCATCTTCCAAAAACTCCGTACCATCAGGCATAGTAAAGTCTTCCCTAACAATTACATCTGATAATGTCGTATAAAATCCTGTAGCACTGATATTTGCTGATCCTAGATTTCTCGAAATCGATAATTCTGCATTGATAGATTTCTCCGGCGTGACATTTAGATTGGGGACTGACACTTCATCAGCATTGATACGAATCTTTGCTAAATCATCTACGTTAGGTGATCTAAATGCCGATCCTAACAAGGCTTGAATTGTCCATTTTTTCAATATATCTTGGCGTGCACCGATAGACCATGTTACTGCCTGATTAGTAGTGCTCAGCCCATCATAGAACTCTTCTGGCCAAGTAAATGCATCAGCTCTATCATATCTGACGGATATACCATTTGAAGTGTACCTGAGTCCACCAAACAGCTTGGTTCCTATATCATTCTTATAACTACTATAGACGTAAGCGCCTAATGCATCAGTACTACTCGCACCACTTGGATACCTTGTGAATACCGTTTTATCAATTTCGCCGGTACTTATATCTTCATCAAAGGCTACAGAATTAACATCATTATGATTATATTCGATACCATAGTTGAGTTCAATCATTTCATACTTATCTAAATATTTGTTCATATCTAGAGTCAAAGTATATACATCCACTGTTTCCTCTTGGTGATTTCTAAATATAGATTGAAACCTTCTACTGATTCTATCTTCTCCAATATTTTGGTACGCAACTATAGCTTTAGCTTTATCAAAAAATAGATTCGGTGATTTCCATCTTGCCTGTAATGTACTTAGGAATCTATTTTGAGGTCCATAATTCCATTCTGCGTATCTTGGAAGACCACCATCTATAAGTTCTGTTAGTGCATCATACCTTGGCACATCACTACTAGTAGAGTATTGAAAATTGGCCATTAGATCAAGCTTATCATTTACATCGTAGACTAACTTCTGAGTGATATCGTATTGCTGATATCCAGTTCCTATCTGAAGTTTTGGTTCCTCATTTACTATTTGTTGATCTTCACCATTTATGGTTTCCACATACCACTGACGTTCACCAAATTCTGGATATTCATCTGGTCTATTACTTCCTGATTTCAGATCACCAAAATCATTATATGTGACACTTGTTAATGATCCCCATTTGCGGCCTCCAAGATTAAAATCAAGATGCACACCTTTCTTATTATTAGCGCTAGCATAAGACACTCCAGCATTCGCTAAAAATCGTATCCCACCATCCTTATCAAAGCTTCTAACTGGATCTTTACTACGGAAATGCACTACCCCACCGAGAGCATCGCTACCGTACATAAGTGATCCTGGACCATAGATGACTTCTATCCCTTGCAGCATTGAGTTATCTACTGTAATTGCGTTTTGCAAATGACCACTTCTATAGATAGCATTATTCATACGTACCCCATCAAGTACTAAGAGTACCTTATTGGCTTCGAACCCTCTAATAACTGGAGAACCGCCACCTGCTTGACTTTTTTGAATGAAGATATCTGCATTCTGTCCTAGCGCATCTGCACTGTTAGACGATTGTACTTTGAGTATATCCGCTTGAGAGATTGTTTCTACTCGATGAATCATATCCGTTGCCAACTGATCCGTACGACCTACGATCATTACTTCATCGAGATGTATACCTTTAGATAGTTTGACATATTGATACATTCCTGATATTTCACTCTTGGTGAAGGATACGTTTTCATATCCTACATATTTAAAAGTGAATTTTTCATCATCCTTGGCTTCTGCGGGTATCAACCATATACCATCGATATCAGATACGCCTGTAAACGTATAATCTTCGTTGTAAATCTGTACGCCTACCAATGGTTCCATCTCTTGATCTACCACAGTAACTTGCATTGCATTCTGTGCTGATAAGGAAAAGTATATTGTTGTGAGCAAGATTGTACTAAGTAGTCTGTGGGAGCTTAATTGTAAATGTAGTACCTTCATTGAGCTTTGAACTTTTGACGTATATTTTTCCTTTGTGGTAATCTTTGATGATACGTTTAGAGAGCGAAAGTCCAAGGCCCCACCCTCTTTGCTTAGTAGAGAATCCTGGATCGAATACTCTCTTTTTGAGATTTGCTGGCATCCCCTTTCCTGTATCACTTAAGTCGATGCAAACATAGTTATTTTCAGTATAGACTTGAGCTGATATCTGACCTTCTCTATCCATCGCATCGAGTGCATTTCTGATTAAATTCTCGATTACCCAGTCGAACAAATGTTTGTTAATCATAACATACTGAGGAGGAGAATTTTCGTCTGGAAAATGAAAAGTAACGCGCTTCGGTGACCTTCTCATCATATAATCTTTACACTCGTCCAGTTCTTCGTAAAGGTCTATAACTTCAAGCTCTGGTGTAGAACCAATTTTAGAGAATCTATCTGCAATCAGTTCTAATCGCTTGACGTCATTTCGTAGCTCACCGACAATCTCCATCTGATCAGGATCATCTTCTGATATCAGCTTCAAGTTTTCAATCCATCCAATAATAGCTGAGATGGGTGTACCTAATTGGTGTGCTGTCTCCTTTGCCATACCTGCCCATACTCGATTTTGCTCAGAGGTACGTGCAGAACTAAAAAGAAAGTAACCTAAGCCTATGAATAGCCCAACTAAGCCAATTTGAGCTATCGGAAAGAGCTGTATTTTTTTGAGTAGAGGTGTGTTGAAATAATATATTTTATTCGCGTAACCGACACCTTCTTTAGGTACTTTGCCATCTGCTAAAAACTCTGAGACTTTTTCTTTTAAGAACTCCTGATCGTTATCCAAGTCATCTGGCCAAAAAGACCCTTCTAATTTTCCCTTCTCATTCTCTGTTATAACTGGAATTCGATTTTTACCCTTGTATACATTATCTATATCGAGTATCATATCTTCCAAAGGCATATCTCTATCTAGATTGCTTTCATCATTAAATGACTCCACCGCCAAAGCATGCAATTCTGCCTGCCAAAGTTCTTTTTTCTCAAGCTCTGATGCGAGGTAATTAGAATAATACATGGTAACTAATAGAATACCTAAACCTAGTATTGCTAATATAATTTTCCACCTTGAGTTTTGAATATTCATTCCTTTGTAAATATTATAATACGTCTATCCAACCTACTAAAAGGCTGGTGAAGGTTAAATATTGCCTTTTTTGACGAGAAAATCTTGAGTTAGTCTAATAATCTAATAGGAGTAACTACACAAGACCTTAGAACTTTTATGGCTCTATTTGCATTTACCATGCTCATAAACACAACTACTCATTGTGATTTTCACATTAATGAAGTTGTCTTAGTACCTTTGTACCATGGAGAAATTGGATATCCGAAAATTATCATTAGAGCAAATCACCGAACTTATCAAGAGTATGGGTGAATCAGCATTCCGTGCTAAGCAAATCTATAGCTGGATATGGCAGAAGTCTGCACGCTCGATAGATGAGATGACCAATCTATCCAAGTCACTGAGAGAAAAGCTCAACGAAGGATATGAAATCAGATGTATCAAAGTAGATACGGTCCAATACTCAGATGATGGTACGATCAAAAGTCGATTCCAACTCCATGATGGTCATATGATCGAGTCAGTACTCATTCCGGTAAAACGACAAGATAGATATACCGTATGTGTTTCATCTCAGGTAGGATGTAGCTTAAGTTGTACATTCTGCGCTACTGGAAAAATGAAGCGATTACGTAATCTTGATCCTGGAGAGATCTACGATCAAGTAGTGATGGTCAACGAGCAAGCGATGGAACGATTTAATCATCCGCTTACCAACATAGTATATATGGGAATGGGTGAACCGTTGCTCGCTTATAAGAACGTATTGGAAAGTGTACACCATATTACCGGTGAACATGGACTACATATGTCTCCGCGTCGTATCACAGTAAGTACTGCGGGTATCGCTAAAATGATACGTAAACTAGCAGATGATAATGTCAGGTTTAATTTGGCCTTATCATTACATGCCGCGGACGATGTTAAGCGTAATGAAATCATGCCGATCAATGAGCAGAACACGCTAGAGATCCTTATGGATTCCATCAAATACTTCCATGATAAAACTGGGAATAGAATCAGTTATGAATATATAGCTTTTGATGGCTTTAATGATACACAGCAAGATGCTATGAACTTAGTGAAGCTTTGTAAGATCTTCCCTGTTAAGGTAAATATCATTGAGTACAACCCAGTAGAAGGTGTAACACTCATCAAGTCTGCGGAAGAAAGAACTGATAAATTTGCTGCAACTCTTGAGCGTCATGGCGTCACTGTAACTATCAGACGTAGCCGTGGCAAGGATATCGATGCCGCTTGTGGGCAATTAGCTAATAAATAGAAATCAGAATATGAAGCCTTCGATTTTCTTATCTATCATGATATGAAGGTTGTAACAGAGTAATGAAGATAGATGATCCTATTAAAGTTGGATTCAAATAAAAAAGGGAATTGATCAATGATCAATTCCCTTTTTTATTCATTAATTTCCTTTTGGAGGAAGCCAGAAATTTTAAGACGGTTTACTGAATTGCGTAAACCTTTATTTCCGTTTCCTTTTGGAGGAAGCCAGAAATTATCGTGGTACACCCATGAGTTTGCGACGTTCAGGTCCTGTAGATATCATGCTGATAGGCACCCCCAAAAGGCTGCTCATTGCGGATACATAAGACTTAGTCTCCATTGGAAGATCATTAAAATTATCACAGTTATCTAATGACTTATTCCATCCTGGATAAGATTTAGTAATCATCTGAATATCACCGTCACAAAGATCATATGGCAACTCTTTCGTAGCATTGCCTCCGTCTACTGAATAATGTGTGGCTACATCTATATTTTCAAATTCGTCTAGTATATCAAGCTTTGTCATTACTACTTGAGTAACACCATTGAGCATAATAGTATATAGAAGCTGAGGAATATCTAACCATCCACATCTACGAGGACGACCAGTAGTCGCTCCAAATTCACTACCTAATCTTCTTAGCTTCTCACCCATTTCATTGTCAAGCTCGGATGGAAACGGTCCTGATCCTACTCTTGTACAATATGCTTTTACAATACCTATCACTTCACCTATTGCAGAAGGTGCAATACCTAATCCATTACAAACCCCTGAAGTAATTGTATTAGATGAAGTAACGTAAGGATATGTACCAAAATCTATATCTAACATAGATCCTTGAGCACCTTCAGCTAAAATATTCTTTCCTTCTCTGATCGCTTTATTGACGAAGTATTCTCCGTTGATGAGATTCATCTTCTTAATTACCTCGATGCTCTCCATCCACTTCTTCTCTTCTCCTTCTAGATCGAAATCAACTTCTACATCAGGATATAACTTAAGCATTCCTAAATGCTTCTCTTTTAATGCTTCATACTTCGCTTGGAAGTTTGGAGATACTAAATCACCTATTCTCAGTCCGTTACGACCAGTTTTATCCATGTATGTTGGACCGATACCTTTTAACGTAGAACCAATCTTGGCCTTACCTTTAGATGCTTCCGAGGCGGCATCAAGATACCTGTGTGTAGGCAAAATTAAATGAGCTTTCATTGCAATAAAGAGTCTATCCTTATACTCAATCCCTGATGTATCAAGTTGAGCTAACTCTTTGAGCAACGTAATAGGGTCTAATACGACTCCATTACCGATCACATTGAGAATATTTTCTCTAAATACTCCTGAAGGAACAGTGTGTAATACAAACTTATCATCACCTATTTTGATGGTATGTCCTGCATTAGGTCCTCCTTGGAATCTACATACTAGATCATAATCTTTTGCTAAGTAATCTACAATCTTCCCTTTCCCTTCATCACCCCATTGTAATCCTAATATTACATCTACAGCCATTGGTTATCATTTGGTTATTAGTATAGAGCTACGCCCAATATTATAAAAAGCAAATCTAATGAAAAGGCTTTGCTAAGTGACACATATGCTCGCATTATATATTAATTATTTCAATATTTCACTAACTACATACCGCTACCATATAACAACCAAAGGATTACGTATTACAACAATTACTCAGATACTAAGATTTTATGAGGGCTTTGGCATTAATACAGCTCACACTTCCCAAGGCTCAACATATTATATACACATGCAAAAAAGCCAGCTTTCCATATAACTGGAAAACTGGCTTTAAATTCTAGCTAATGAAAGCTTTTCAATCTAATACACTAATCTGATAATAGCATTTTAAATTAATCAATCACTATCATCTTCTTCGTTTCAGAGAAATCACCTGACTCTAAAGTGTAGTATAATACACCACTTGCTGTCTGTAGATTTCTTCTATCTAACTTGATCGTATGGTTACCAAGCTTATAATCATCTGTGATTACTCTTAGTACTTTTCCTGTTACATCCATCACAGTCAATGTCGCAGATCCTGCTTCAGCTAGGCTAAAGTTAATCTCTGTGACTGTCTTGAATGGGTTTGGCTCATTTTGCATTAACTCATTGATTCCAACGATACCTTCTAATGTTCTTGTGCCTAACTCTAACGACTGGATCTCAAAGTTCTGACCTACATATACTTCTGGAGTAATAACTCTATCCGTCATATCAATCATATCACTTAACTGTCCATCTTCTGTTACTAATGCTGTGATTACGAATAATGCATCACTTGTACTTACCGCTGTATTCGTGTTCCATGACATTGTAATTACGTTATCATTGATTACTCCTACATTACTTGCATTGACATCAATCGCTCTTCCTGCAATGTTGTTGAATGTTAAACCATTCATCTCAAGTGTTGCCTGGAATCCAGATACGTTAATAAAGTCACTACTATTTACTGCTATTTCGATTACTTCACCAGCTTTCACTGCTCTGTCTTCGATCTCTAGCAACATGCTTGTAGCACCTCTCACTTCACTCGTTGCTCCCACTACGTTATGCTGAGCAGTTGCATTTACATCTCCAATCTTCACAGCTACGAAGTATTCTTCTAGCATTGGTGCTACTAGGTCTTCGATTACACGATTTTCATCTACTGGCCAAGGCTGCATTGGGTTTTCAAATGTCTGTCCTGCATCTACGAATCTCCATGATGTGTTAGTATTGAACTCTTCCTGAACTCCTAGTACTACCTTACGTAGCTCTACGATATCAAGACCACTTACTTTCTCATCATTATTAATATCGGCTGCGATCACTTTATAAGGACTGTCTAGATCAGCAAATCCTACAATGTGTCTTTGGATCAATACTAAATCTAAAGTACTTACTCCATTCGCGTGGTTATCATTCTTAGCCACAGTAATGTTATACTCTATATTCATTGGATTATTATCAAATCCATATTGACCATTCGCATCAGTCATATTATTCAGTGGGTACTCAGCTAATGGTGCTTCTAATGTCACCATTGCATTACTTACCCCATTTCCTGTCTCAGTAATTGGGAATCCAGCAATTCTCATTCCAGTACTCGTTCCATTGTCATTTACTGTCAACATCACTGTACAGAAGTCAGCATTACCTTTCTCATCCCAAACATATACATCTACTGGTACTACTCCTGCTTCTGTAAATGTCATAGCACTAGATCTTAAAGCTGCATTGTAGCTATTATCATCCTCTGGTGCGATACTAGAGAATGTAAACCTTAGATCCTCTTGCTCTGTACAGTTATCAAATGCACCTAGATCGAAATCTATCGCCCATAACTCTACTGATCCATCAGTCATCAACGCCGTGCTGAGACTTACACAGTATGGAGTTGGTGCTTTCTTATCAACAACCATGAAAGTAGTTTCACATGACGCCACATTTCCACATCCATCAGTTACTTTCCAAGTTACTATGTGGTTGTACATGCTTGACTCTAAAGTTTCAGTCACATTTACTGATACTTCTTCGCCACTCATCGTAGGTGCTAGGTATCTATCATTGATACCATTACCATTAGTATCATTACTGATATTACTATCGTTAGCTGGTAAGAATGAGCTATACTCATAGTCTATTTCACCATCTGCCCATGTATCTACCAATACTTGCCACTTCAACCAATCACTAGCACAATTTCCACTGTCCGTTGCAATATTAGTAAGTACTGTACTTGATCTCTCGCAGTTTTCATCTACTTCAAACATACTTGGAGCACAACTTGTAATAACTGGTGCATCTCTATCAGTAATCTTGATTGTCTGACTGCCTGTAAAAAGACCTTCTTGACCTCCAGTTGCATCAAATACACACCAATCGATTACGGTGAATCGTCTCAGTATTTTGAAACATGCATCGCTTGGTGATCCAGTAACAGGATCTATCTCGAAGAAGAATGTATCTACCTCTTCAGTGTAACCTATGAAATCACATACTCCTGTTGTCCATGTCGGTGCATCAAAAGGTATATCATCAGTACATGACAATTGACCTGTAGGAGACGTTGGTAAGTCTCTTGGGAATCTGATACTTCCTTCATCAAACGCTGGGTATGGGTTCTCTATCGTAATACGTTGGCTACAAGTAATAGCAGGTGATGAACCTTCTACTGTGTAAGTAGCTATTACGAATCCTACTCCACATGCATCTAGCTGTGGTGTAAATGATGTAGTCACTGACTCACTACCACATAATGCTAGTGATGTTGCCGTTCCTATCATTGCCGGATCTGTATAGTCCATATCACATGCTAGAGTTACATCAGGTGGACACACGATACTTGCGATTGCTTTTCCTTCAACTCTCACAGTTACCCATGTTTCGTTGTAGTTATCATATTCGCCAGCATCTGTTACATCTCCATCTCCATTGTTATCTACAAAATCACCATAGATTCCAGTCATATTGCCATCATCGAATACTCTCATTCTTACTGGTACCAATCCGAATGCTACTCCTGTTACTGGATCGATCTGATCGATATCAGCACAACAGAATTTCACATATTCTCCATTGTCTGGATCATAGCTAATTACATTTGGATTTGATGATCCATCTCCAGGATGTCCGTCAGCATTGAATGTAGCATTTCCACTTACATCACAAGCATCATTCTCTCTTGCGATCTCAATCTTCACTCCACTACATCCATCGTATGAACCATTATCTATAGAGCTAGCATAAACTTTTGCTATTCCAAGACTTGCTCCATTCTCATCTATTTCTCCATTAGTAGTTAGGTTAACTATTAAGTTTTCAGTAGCAATAGGTGTTGGTGGTGTTGTATCTATCACATTAACTGTAACATCTACACTTGCTGTGTTTCCACAACAGTCACTTGCTGTATAAGTAAATGTATTAGCTCCTTTAGTAGCTCCATTCACGACCCAGAATTCAGTAGGATTGGCAACTGTATTAGGTGCTAACAATGTAACTCCTGCTGGTCCACTTACGCTGTAAGTCACTACATCAGAACAAAGATCATGTAGTAGTGTAGGCACTGGCATACTGAAGTCTCCTTCACAATTCCATGGATTTACACCTACTGTGAAATCGTCTGCTGCTATCGTCGGTGCTACTACATCTTTATTCTCAACAACCTGAGAATACGTTGTTGGTGCTGCCGATGGATCACACCAATTGATCAATGTCCAAGTTCTGATCACTTTTACGTTTCCACTACATCCTGCTCCACAAACATCAATTACTTGATCACTGTATGTTCCATATAGATCACACACACTGTTATCTACTTTCTGTGGATGTCCATTCACCATGTATGTTGGATATGCATAAGCATAACCTTCATTGTTTTCAACGTATGGTGTGTTTGGATTATCCGTAGTCAATGGATTGTCGTATGCTGCTACAATATCCTCAGGACTAGTTCCGCTTCCACATCCTAGCTCCACTACATTCATTGGTAATGTCAACTCTGATATATCAATCGCTTCGAATCGGAATTCTTGTACACATGTTGTACTTCCCCACTCATTACTTGCTGTCCATGTTCTGATGATACGTGTAGTACCACACTCCTCTGTAATTAGCTCATCGCTAAATACCATATTCACATCTCCACAAGCACTAGCTGTTGGATTAGGCGTCAATGCATCACTATTGTAAACGTAATCTACATCTACACATCTGAATTCGCACTCACCTTCTCCCATCGATAATAATGTTGCGTCAGAAGTAATTTCTACCATATAGTCACCAAAGTCGTCTCCATCATTATTGAATGTTGTTACTACTAATATGTAGTTAACGCCTTCGTCTAACATAACATCAAACTGGCTCAATAATCCTACTCCATCATCATTTGTAGTCACTAAGTTATCACAAGGATTAGCTGGATCGAAGATATCAGCATATAATGCTAGGAAGCTATCTCCACTTGGTGCTGTAAACGTCACTACTTCTGCAGACACGTTGCTGTTCATATCTAATGCAAATCCATATGTATCATATGGTACATCGATTCCAGTTACACTTGGGGCACACGCTCCTCCTGTTACAAACGGTCTAGTAAACGTAGGGTCATTAGCATCTAAGCTTCCTACAAACGTGTTTTCTAGCACTGAGCCGCCTACTGGACAAGCACAATTTTCGATCACTGGTGGTAGCTTATTCTCTACTGTAATCGTACCCCAACAAGAGTTACCAAAGCAATCTTGATTAATAGATACTTGTATAACTTGACCTACATGCTCCTCTGTCAATACATTATCAGGAATCACTTGACCAATCGCATCTGTCAATGTAATAGTATAACTCTCTTCAGGATAAATAAATCCTTCTAAGATCATATCTGCATTAACTAACGCGGTACAGTCTGAACCTAAACTTAGGTTGATATTATCATTACAAGCAAGGGCTAAAAACTCTTCTACTTGACCTAACTTGATGTCACTACCTGTACAGAATTGGAATCTTGTGGACTCTGTAATTCTAATATTTACTGTCGCACCTTCAGTGTCAGGATATGTAACTGATACTGTTCCATCCCCATTATCAATAAATGAATCAGCACCAGTAATTGTCCAAGTATATGTATTTGCTGGATTATATAGTACTACAGCGTATGTAATAGTCTCTCCAGGACAAGCATAGAAGTCACCTACTATCTCTGGCTGAGGAGTAATACAGAACGCTGCTGGATCTGCATCATCTTCGTCTCCTGGAGCATCATTATCATCTGGAGTACCTGTACCATCTCCATCTACAGTGTCATCTGTATCTCCTTCTGGATTTCCACCAGCATCATTATCTGGATCTGTATCACCATCACTATCTATATCAAGATCTAATATATCCGTTCCACCTGGAGCAGTGTTTCCACTAATCTCAGCTTCGTTGACATATGCTCCTGGTAAAGCATCTTCTGGTACATCGAATGTAATATTTACACTTACTGATTCATTATAATCTAGGTTGTTACCAGTAAGGTCAATTAAGAAGGTAGCTGTACCGTCTCCATTGTCTACCCATCCTGCGTCAATTGATTCTTGAGAAAGAGTAACTCCTTCTGGCATATAATCAGTTACCTCGATAGATTCACTAGGTATCGTACCTTGATTTATTACGGTAATCGTAAATGTTACTTGTCCACCAGGTAATACTTGTTGATTAACTGGAACTTTAGTCAATGCTAGATCTACAAATCCAAGTAATACTGGATCTTGGTCATCTTCATCTCCGTTCTCATTATCGATCGTATTATCTGTTCCACTTGGTGTTCCTGGGAAGTCAACTTCTCCACCTGGATCATTTCCTTCAATATCATCTGGAGTACTATCCGCATCAGCAACTACATCTGGATTATCAGTTGAGTTGTTACCCAATGTATCAGCAAACTCACTGATCTCAGCTACGTTGATATATTCTTCTATACCGCCGTCTGCTGCTTGGAATATCATGAATAATGTTATCTCATACATTTCACCTGCTTGGATCGTATCCGTTACTGTGAAATCAGCAGTACCATCTCCATTAAATGTCCAACCTGTATTATCCCCCACTACTCCTACTTCTGTAAGCGAACCTGGGATATAGTCAGTAATAACTACATCTGTTACTGGTTGATTTCCTTGGTTAGTCACTGTAATAGTGAATTCCATCTCATCACCAAATACATAGAGCACATCTGGATCAGCTAAAACTTTTGTAAGAGCTAAATCAAATATTGGTAGTAACGCTGGATCAGCATCATCTTCATCTGTGTCCGCATCTGTATCACCAGGTGCTCCACCTCCGTTATTTCCGTCTCCATCAGTAGAATCATCAGAATCTGTTCCTGGCTCTCCACCTGGATCATTTGCTGGATCATTATCTGCTTGAGAATCTATATCATCTAGAGATACATCGTTTCCTTCTTCATCAAACATCTGAGAAACCTCAGCTACGTTTGTCCAAGCACTTGGTTCATCTGAAGGAATCAGTTGTTGTGGTATCAATGTGATCGTAAGTTCAACAACGTCCCACATTACCATTGGTCCAGGAATTACTGTCGTCGCATTGGTACCATCATATGTCCAACCATTTGCATCATTTACAGGATCGTATGTATATCCTGCAGGGATGTAATCCGTAACTTCTACATCTACTAATGGTACATTACCTTGGTTTTCAACTTCTATAATAAAGTCTACTGACTCACCATATGCAAATGGCGCTTGTCCATCAGCTACAGTTTTAGTAATGGCTACATCAATAACATCTATCAATGCTGGATCACTATCATCTTCATCAGTAGTAGCATCTCCATCTCCTGGCGTACCTGATCCGTCTCCATCATTCATGTTATCAGCATCACTACCAGGCTGTCCACCTGCATCGTTTCCGTTGATATCATCTGGCGTACTATCGACATCAGTAATACCTCCATCTGGTCCTGTTCCGTCTGTACTATTTCCTAGTGTATCCTGCGACATGCTTATTTCAGCAAAGTTTACAAATGCATTAGCTTCGTTACACATCTGAATAGTCAAGAAGTAAGTAACTGTTACAGTCTCTCCTGCTAAAATAGTATCAGGAATAGTAATAGTCGCACTTCCCATGTTATCTATCCAACCTAGCGGATCATTAAGACCTGCATCATAAGCTAGACCACATGGGTAGAAGTCTGTTACTTCAATATTAGAAGCAGGCACATTACCTTGGTTTTCTACAGTTATCATATACTCAACTGTATCTCCAAATGCCATTCCTGTAACATTCATAGTTTCCTTGATCAATGCTAAATCATAAATTGCTATGATTTCAGGATCATTATCATCTTCATCTGTCGTTGGATCACCATCATTAGGAGTACCTGTACCATCTCCGTCTACTACATCGTTAGTATCATCAGACGGGTTGCTTCCTCCATCATTATTAGGATCATCATCTGCATTACTATCGATATCTTCATCTGTGATATCCATACCATCAAGATCTTCTACACTTGTGATTTCTGCAATATTTGTCCAATCACTACTAGTACTAGTTGGGCTTACTGCTTTTACAATCAGATCTATCATCAATGTCTGAGACTCACCTGCTAATAATGTATCCATTATAGTAGATGTAACATTCACTGGTCCTACAGTTCCTCCTACCCACATATCTGTACTACTATCTGAGTAGTCGTACCCTGCAGGTATAAAGTCTGTCACTACTATGTTATTAGCATCTACACTTCCTTGGTTTGTTACAGTAATGTTGAATGTCAATGTATCACCATACATAAATGGCCCTACTTCGTCATCTGCGATTACTTTCGCAAGCGCTAGATCAACGATATCTATTATCGCTGGATCACTATCATCTTCATCTGTTGCTGGATCTTCATCACCTGGCATTCCTGTTCCGTCTCCGTCTACTACATCGTCGGATGGACTTCCTGGCTCTCCTCCTGCATCATTATCTTCCATGTCATCTGGAGTACTATCTACATCTTCTCCTGTGATATCAGTGCCTGTTGTATCCTGTACCATTGTGATTTCACTCACATTCGTAAATCCATCAGCTCCGTCTGATGACATTGTCAAGATCAAGTAAATACTATCTACTACCATCTCATCTGCATATAGCGTATCCATGATCGTAGTCGTAGCCGTCTGATCTCCAGGACCGTCTACACCTGTCCAATCTAAATTGATATCACTTGCAAATGTGAATCCAGTAGGTATATAATCACTTACTACGATGTTAGTAGCCGCTACATTACCTTGATTCAAGGTTGTAATTGTAAATAATATAGTATCACCATAAGTATATGGCCCTTCAGTGATTAATGCTTTCGTCAATGCGAGATCTACTATTTCTACTAGTTCTGGATCACTATCATCTTCATCTGTATCTGGATTTTCGTCATCAGGATTTCCTGTTCCGTCTCCATCTACTACATCATCACTTCCTGTATCCGGATTTCCGCCAGCATCGTTGCCGTTGATTCCATCTGCATCACTATCGATGTCGTCTCCTGTGATATCCATACCATCAAGATCTTCCATACTCGTGATCTCTGCTACGTTGGTATACTTTCCATCTCCTGCGCCTGTGTTTGGCTTCAAGATCAGATCTATAAACAATGTCGTAGTCTCTCC
>CALKJD010000122.1 GCA_937995755.1 uncultured Saprospiraceae bacterium
AGTTTAAGTGTAATCTTATGTTTGTGTTGATACCATACTTTATTAGAAAGAAGAAAAATCTTGTGATTTAAAATTCCATCAATGCATCATATACCTTTTTCCAGGCAAAGGCCTCACTATTCCTTTGAATTCTAATTGGATCAGGATTGATGACAATTCAGACGCAGGGATTTGCATTAGATGCTGAAGCGTATCTATAGGAAGTTCTTTGTGTGCTCTGATATAGTCTACTATAGATTGTTCGCGATCTGATAGTTCTACAAATAATTGTGCTTGTACTGGCTGATTACTAATCTCCTCCCATCGCATAATGTAAGCGATGTCTTCTGCAGACTCTATCATATGTGCCTTATGAGTCTTGATTAGTTTGTTTGGTCCAGCTGACATTTCATCATTGACTCTGCCTGGTACCGCGAACACATCTTTGTTATAGGCGTCAGCAAAAGTAGCTGTGATAATCGATCCGCCTTTGACTGCTGATTCTACTATAATCACAGCATCACTTAAGGCGGCGATGATACGATTGCGCATCGGAAAGTTTTCTCTATCAGGCCTACTGCCATGACCAAATTCTGAAAGGAGCCCTCCATGATCCAACATCTTTTGCGATAGCTTTCTATTGGCAGCAGGATAGATCATATCTAATCCATGTCCTAACACACCAATAGTTTCTTGCCCAGTTTCTACCGATTTACGATGTGAGGTAGTGTCTATCCCATATGCCAATCCACTGATTATACTTACGCCGTAAGCTTTGAGTCCTTCGACTATTTTTTCACATTGGATCACACCATATTCACTAGGTTTTCTTGTGCCTACGATTCCGATGGTCCGTTGTGGATTGAGATTGGCGGAGCCTTGATAGTACAGTATGACTGGGCTTTGGTCAAAGTACTTGAGTCGCCTAGGGTAATCATCGTTAAGATAGTAGAGTGTTGATACATTATTTTTTTCAATGAATCGCAACTCTAATTCCGCGCTTGATAAAGCTTCGTTTCTTTCGCTTATTATTTGTTTCGCAGTGATTTTAGCGATCTGAGGTATGGTGACTAGATCTGCTTCTGTAGCAGACCAAAGTGCTTTGGCTGATCCGAGGTGTGCGATGATCGACTTGGCAGATACTGGTCCTACATTGTTGATCTTAGTGATCGCAATTTGATGAAGTAATGACATTCTAATTCTAATTTTTTTTAATTCTAAAGCTTGAGCAAATCTAAAGTATAATACTTATAGATAGAAATAGCTATGCCTCTTATTGTTGATCATGATTTCTTTCAATATTTATAATAAACAAACCACTTCTATTTTTGTGCAGTTTCTTTTTTGTTATTGTACTCCAGCGGATTGATAAAATTTATTGGCATTGACGTTGTCTCCCATCATTTTATATGTATCACCTATAGCTTTGTTTACCGTAGCATTAGTCTTTGTAATTTCATAAGCTTTACTTAGATAATGCATCGCCCATTTATTATTATGTTTTTTGAGTAATAGTTCATTGTAGCCAAGGTCGTAGTAGAAGTTAATAATTTCATTTTCTGACATTCTGCTACCTTTCAAATATTCTATATATTCAATGATAAAAGGAATATCTGGTCGGTTAGATCCGATATCTTTAAAAGTAGCTAAAAGCTTAGGTAAATCTTGATCCATCTTATGCAGTTCACTAGCCATACCTGCACGCATGAGATGAGCATTTTTGTAATTAGGTATTAGAGATACTGCTTTGTTGGCATATTGCATTCCATCCAAAAGCATTTCCTTTTTCTTTTCTCTATTGCTTTCTGCTCGTGCTTCATTATAGAGTGCGGTAGACATAAAAGAATTTGCCCTCGCACTATTAGTAGATACTTTTACTGCAGATTGATTAAGTGTCAACGCAGATTCCCACGCAGGGATACGTGTAAAGGTTTTATAACTATATCCGATGATCATAAATCCTAGCACTCCATAGGCTATATATTTACCTGTGGGAGATTTCCAGTTGCCAAGTTTATCTCGTAGAAGATATACGATCAGAAGGCATGACCCTACAGTAGAAATGAATATGAATCTTTCATTCATAAATGTACCAACATTGATGACTATATTAGATACGATACTCAATGCGGCTAAGTAAAATAAAAGCGAGAAACTAATAATGGATTTGCTTCTCCATTTCCAAAATAAAAGTACGACTAACCCAATGTATGTTAAGAGTCCAAGAATAGCTCTATAGTCACCCCAGTTTAATATTGGAATAGCATATGGATAATAATCATGAGACAATTGAATCGGTGCTACGCTTAATCCTACATACTTGAGTAATGTATATGATATTGTTGCTAGCTTTTGACCTCCTGTCATTCCATAGAATGGATTATTCATCACGTCTGTAATCTCTGCGCTGAAATCTGGCACTCCAGCTACAGTAAATCTGAGTACGAGATAAGCCATAGTTGTAGCGAGTAGTAGACCCATGACCTTAATATAATCTCCCATCTTGGACGATGTAAAAAAGTACATGGCTGCAGGAATAATAGCTAAGAAAGTGATTGTATTTTCTTTAGAAAGTAAGCCTAGAAAGAACATAATTATGGCTGATAATAAATGCCACATTTTTTTACTGTTGACATAATGTAGTACAGAAATTACAGTTAGACCAGAGAAAAGCATCGCCATGATTTCGTCTCTACCTTTGATATTGGCAACAGCTTCTGTATGTACAGGATGAAGTGTATAGATCAAGGCAGTAATGAAAGCCAGACCTAAGAAGGTGTTCTTCTTTTTATCTCTATTTAGTAATAGTAAATAAAGCATCCAAAAAATAATCATACAAGTTAGGCCGTAGAAAATAATATTATTGATATGGCCAACTCTAGGTGACATCCCAAAAGCTTCTACCTCTAAAGCAAAGGTGACTAATGATAATGGACGATATCTACTTCCTTGAACGAGGTTTTTTTGCTCACCGAAATATCCAGTCATGCTTTCATTAGTGAGTATATCCCAAACGCCAGATGCTCCTTTAGACGTAAACTGATTGTCTTTAATAACTATGGCGTCATCTAAGACATAGCCATAATCGATACCTTGGAAATACAAAATCCCACATAATAGAAATAGTATAATCGCTTTCAACCAATTGTCACTCCAGAAAGAGTAGTCCTGTGGTACATGTGGAGCTTTAACCTTAGTTACAGTTTCTGTCGGTGGAGATTTCACTGTCGATGATTTCTTGATTTTCTTTTTGGCCACTATTATTTATATGCTTGAATATCAAAGTTAGTAAATAGTATGCGAATTGATCAAATATTCCATTCCTCGTATTAGGGTTCGTTTAAGCGAAAGAAAATTTTATCTTCACAACGCATCTAAATTTAAAATAGGATATGAAGACGATAAAAGGACCTGCTATATTTTTAGCCCAATTCATGGGTGCTGATGCACCGTATGATTCTCTTGATAGTATTTGTCAATGGGTATCGGATCTTGGCTACAAAGGTATTCAGATACCTACCTGGGAATCTAGACTTATAGATTTGGCCAGAGCTTCAGAAAGTAAGACCTATTGTGAAGAGATTAAAGGTAAAGTGGCCAGCTATGGTTTAGAAATCACAGAGCTTTCAACGCATTTACAGGGTCAATTAGTAGCCGTAAATCCAGCCTACGATAGTATGTTTGATGCATTTGCTCCAGAGAAACTCAAAGGAAATCCAAAAGCAAGACAAACTTGGGCAGTAAATCAGCTAATGATGGCAGGCAAGGCTAGTGAGTATCTTGGCTTACAATCGCATGCTACATTTTCAGGTGCTTTGATATGGCAGACGGTGTACCCTTGGCCGCAAAGACCAGAAGGTTTAGTGGATTTGGCTTTTACTGAGTTGGGCAAGAGATGGACACCTATTTTGGATCATTTTGATAGCTGTGGCGTAGATGTTTGTTATGAGTTGCATCCAGGAGAAGATTTACATGATGGTGTTTCGTATGAAATGTTTCTCGAGCAAGTCAATGGTCATGAACGAGCGTGTCTATTATACGACCCTAGTCATTTCTTACTTCAGCAGTTGGATTATTTACAATTCATTGATTTTTATCATGAGCGTATAAAAGCTTTCCATGTAAAGGATGCAGAGTTTAATCCAACTGGAAAGTCTGGAGTTTACGGAGGTTATCAAGGATGGAATAATAGAGCAGGTAGATTCCGTTCGCTAGGTGATGGACAAGTGGACTTCAAAAGTATATTTACTAAGTTATCTGAATATGGATATAATGGATGGGCTGTGATGGAGTGGGAGTGCTGTGTTAAATCTCAAGAACAGGGAGCTAAAGAAGGAGCACCTTTTATTCAAGATCATATTATAGAAGTGACAGATAAAGCTTTTGATGATTTTGCTGGAGGTGATGTGGATGAAGATTATTTGAAAGGATTACTTGGGTTATAACTAATTGAAATTGCACATTCACACTTATGAAAGAAAGTAAGCCATTACTTATTCTCGTTTTTATTTTTCAGGTATTAGCTGTATTTGCGCAAGATACTACGACTATAGAGTTGTTGCCGGTGGAGATTAGAAGTCAAAAATCTTATTCTCCAGCCAAGATCGCTTTAGGAAGATCTCAATTTTTAAGTGCTCCAGCATCGTTTGATGATCCGAGTAGAGTGCTCATGAAGTACCCAGGATTTTCAGTGAGTAATGACCAGAATAATGCGATTATCTATGAAGGGATGCCAAGTCACTATAGTACTTGGAGTTTGTATGGTGCTCAGATAGCTAGCCCTAATCATTTGAGTAATGCAGGCACAGCTAATGATAGACCTAGTAGAACGGCGGGTGGAGTCAACATGTTTAGTGGTCAAGTAATTGGAGAGCTGAACTATCGTACTGGAGCAGAAGGGCCAGCACATGGTATCGGTGGCGTTGCCGATATTTCACTGAGGTCACCTTACCAAAATACTGTTACAGCTAATCTAAGTTTAATAGGATTAGAGGCTGGAATAGATAGAGTTTTTGATGAAGGTCAATCTTCATTAATGGGTAATTATAGATATTCAACAGTGGGCCTACTTAGTCAGTTAGGTGCTGACTTAGGCGACGAAATAATTACGTACCAAGATGCAGTTGCGGAGTATAAAAGAAATTGGAATGACCTCGAGGTAAGGCTCACTGCTGTGTATGGTAAGTCGAGTAATGATCATGAAGCTTCAGCATTACAAGGAGATGTTGATGCGGAGTTTAAAAATATTCAGAACATCGAATTTGGAGCTGATAATAAAGCTTTGGCAATCTCCGCAAAGAGTAGTAACTATGAAATGTCTGTTGCTTATAGTTCTAGAAAAACAGATAGAGTAAATAATTTTATTTTTGATGATCGAGCGGAAGTGATTTTGTCGAATGTAGATGAAAATATACTATCACTTTATACTAAAAGAGATTGGATTCATAGGAATAATAAAATTGTGCTGAGCTTGAATTTAAATAGATTTGATCAGCGAATTGTGGATTTGAATTCTCGTGATTATGATTTAGTGACTGAGAAATACGATCGAAAAATTTTCTTTAAGGACAACTATTTTGAGATAAGGCCTAAGCTGTTGATTGATTGGGATATTACAGCAAATCACAAATTGATATTTGGAAGCTCATCTTACTTGAATACCTTAATAGATGAACAGTTTTTGTTGCCTTTCATCTCCTATCACACTAAGGTGAAGTCCATAAATACAATTGTATCAATTCAGAATGATAGACAGTCTGTAGCTCCAGAGGTGCTAGGAATGCAAGGCTTGGATCAATACGGATCTTATAGCAATAGTGCTTTGAATAGTATGAATTCCTGGTCTGCCAAATTAGATATAAATTCATCTCATCACGGTGTAGTATTTTTCAGCAATTTTATTTTTGATACGCCTAGGAGTATAGTGCCAAGCCCATTTGAAATGAGAGAAAATTTTGGGATCGATGAAATAGGGAACCTTCCAATAAGTAGATACAGTGCATCTAATGATGTAGTCACTTTTGGTTTAAAAGCGTATACAAAATTTGATTTGTCAGGATATACGATCCATGCCAATTATACTTTGATGGATAGTCAGATGGATGAGCAACCTGGATCTAAGGTGCCACTTGATATGAATAATATTTTCAATGTAGGTATAGATAGATCATTTCGATTTTCGGATAAAAAATCACTTCGAGTGACTAGTTCATTTCATTTTCGAAATGGTTTCCAGCGATTGAATATAGATGTAGATGAATCAAGATCAAGATTGCAAACTGTCTATTCTGGATTAGGTATTGGGACTCTTAATAATTATCAAAGATTGGACTTAAGAATCAGTTATATCAAAAAAGGAAAATGGAAGAATGTAATCTCCTTGGACATTCAAAATGTAATGAATCGACAAAACGATGCATACTATTATTTCGATCCACTGCTAGATGAAGTGCAATTGCAAAAGCAACTGGGTTTGATACCAATCTTAAGCTGGAGAATTGTGATCTAACATATAAGCTGTTAAGCTCAACATTCTATACGCGATCAATACTTCAATAAATCCCCAATTGCTTTACTCACTTTTTCAGTAGATGGAATCATGGTTTTTTCCAATACTTCATTGAGAGGAATCGCTGGCATATTGGCCGATCCAATAACTCTTACTGGAGCATCTAAAGACTCAAAACATTCTGCCTGTACTCTAGCAGCGATACTCTGACCAAATCCATTTTCAGATGGCTCCTCTGTGACTACTAGTATTCTATGATAGTCTCTAGCTTGTTCATATATCAACTCAGTATCTAATGGATATAAGGTACGGAG
>CALKJD010000123.1 GCA_937995755.1 uncultured Saprospiraceae bacterium
AGGAATGACAGTCAATAGATTCTGTGCATCAGGATTAGAAACTATCTCTATCGCAGCAGGTAAGATCGCAGCAGGTATGGGACATTGTTACATTGCTGGTGGAGCTGAAAGTATGAGTCATGTACCGATGACAGGTTATAAGTTGACACCTAGTTATGAGGCTGCTATGGAAGATATTAACTACTCAGTGAGTATGGGGGCTACTGCAGAGGCTGTAGCTAAGAAGTATGGTATCACTCGTGAGATGGCTGATGAGTTTTCAGTAAGATCTCATACCAATGCGGCTAATGCAATCGATAAAGGATACTTTACGGATCAGATAGTACCGATCGAAGTTCAAGAAGTATTCGTAAAGGACGATAAGAGAGTAGAGATGTCGCACACGGTAGCGATGGACGAAGGTCTAAGACGTGGTACGAGTATGGAAGGGCTAGGTAGATTGAGAGCCGCTTTTAAAAATGGGGGAATCGTTACAGCAGGCAATAGTTCTCAGACTTCTGATGGCGCAGCTTTTGTAATCGTGATGAGCGAAGAAATGGTGAACGAATTAGGACTAGAACCAGAAGCAAGACTAATGAGTTGTGCAGTAGGCGGAGTAGAGCCATTGTACATGGGTATTGGTCCATGTGTAGCTATTCCTAAGGCGTTAAAGCAAGCTGGATTAAAGATGGATGATATAGATCTGATAGAGCTTAACGAAGCTTTCGCATCACAGTCATTAGCAGTAATAGATCAAGCAGGGATAGATATCGAAAAGACAAATGTCAATGGAGGAGCGATTGCACTCGGACACCCACTAGGTTGTACAGGAGCAAAGCTATCTATCCAACTTATGCACGAGATGAGACGAAGAGGAAATAAATACGGAATGGTAACGGCATGTGTCGGTGGCGGTCAAGGTATCGCAGGGATATATGAGTTGCTAAAGTAGTAATGATATAATACTCAATGTTAAACAAGAGTCTCAATCCAAATATACGTTTGAGGCTCTTGTTTTTTAACTCAATTCTATTACCCTTTCTGCACCTAATCTTCCACTTTTCATTGCTGCATTAATAGAGCCATTCATTGTATGATCACCGATGACGGTCACCTTGTTATTTACACTTATAAGGTTGGCATTATTGATATGTGTTTGATTGGGTAGGGCGTAGCGAATGTTATACGTTTTGATATGCTTCCAGTCCTTAGCTGAAGGTATCCATTCGGATAATTCATTTTTAACTTTGTCTATCAGATTAGTTTGATTGCTATCTATACCTTCCTTAAGAGAAACCGATATGAGATGCCCTTTGGTGGCATAATGAGATGATGTATTCGTGAGACAAACCATATTATTGACTAAGGCTTTGGAATCGCCGTTGAGTGCTATAGTATTTTGTGAGTAGGGTTTTCTTGTAGCGCTGAAGTAGAGATTAGTTGTAGATCTGTATTGCACATTGATGGCTGCATAATCTTTACTTAATCCGGTAGCTTCTGTCGCTAATATAATGTGATCTGCCAAGATCATCTGACCGTCATCTGTAGTTATAGTATTTCCATGTATTGAAGTAGCTTTAGTATTATACATGATTTTGGATGTATCTAGATGACTCGCTATTTGTTTGGGAATCTCTTCCATACCAAGTGCAGGTATGGTGGCCTCACCTTCAGAAAACATCTTGAATACAAAATCAAACATTCTTCTACTTGTACTTAAGTCATTTTCAAGAAAAATACCAGCGTAAAATGGTTTTAGAAATTCGTTGATTATAGTATTGCTAAATCCGTAATCGTTCTGGAGGACTTCGAGAGTTGTTTTTTCTTCACTAGCGAATATTTCTTCGATAGTCTTTCCGGTTAAAGCAGTTTTGGTGGATAGTATTTTGAATTTGTCTAATACGCTTGCCGCACTTGTAGTGAGTGTGGGCCATAAGGAAGAAAGTTGTCTAAGTGGATCGCCGATATAGTCTACTTTGCCACCAGATCTAAGTAGTACTGCGCCAGGATCAAATGCTTTGAGGTGAAGGGCTTCGTAATTGAGAATTTTCTTTGCTTCAGGATAAGCAGTGAGGAATACCTGAAAACCTCTATCTAGTCGATACCCATTTATTACATCCGTTTTTATCCTGCCTCCAACTCTATCTGTAGCTTCTATGATCTGATAGTTTAGACCTGCTTTCTGTAGATAATAAGCGGCTGTTAATCCAGAGATTCCACCTCCAATAATCACTGTTTTTGACATGGTTCTTCGCTATTGTTTGATGATTTAATCATATTATCTCTGCTATTGTTCAAAATACATATGCTAATCCGTCAAAAGAGTGTAATTACTACACAAAATCAACCATTATTATATTACATATCATATATTAGACTTCGGAAAAGGACAAAATAATATAATGGACAAAGCTATAATGGAAAAGGCATTCAAAACAAAGGTGGACAAAGTATCAGATCTTACTGCTTACGTAGGGAAGACGGTAGGTATCACAGAATGGATGCAGATCGAACAAAAGAATATCGATGCATTCGCAGCAGGTACGCTTGACCAGCAATGGATATATACAGATCCAGTCGCTGCAGCTGATCATTCTCCTTATGGTACTGTTGTAGCTCAAGGGTTCCTTATTCTGTCATTGATTCCAAAGTTTGCATACGAGACACTTCATATCAGTGATGCTGAAATGGGACTTAATTATGGTTTAGATAATGTACGATTTCCACAAGCAGTACCTGTAGATAGCTTTATCAGAGGAAGGGTAGAGATGATTGGATATGAAGTGATTGATGGTGGAGCGAGAATCAAAGTTCACGTAACTACAGAAATCAAAGATGAAGCGAAGCCTGCTTGTGTTGCGGAATTTATTATTCAAATTTATAACTAGTAAGAATAGTTAGGCGATTGATATTATAGAAGGTGATGTGTATTTTTGGCATCATTGACACCGATTTATTGATAAGCGAATATTACTATATTTCTTTAGCTACCTTCATAGGTACACTCACACATTTTTTCTCCATGTAATTCATCATTTCGAGGACGAGTGCTTTGGCATCCTCATCTAATGCGTCTATTTGTTTAGCATACACGGAGTTTACAGCTCTTTCTTTGATCGCCTTCATTTCTTGAGGGATCTTATGGAAAGCTTTTTCTATCTGACGTTGCTGATATACTTTCTGAAATTCAAACAGGCGACCTTTGATGATCTTCTTTGCGGATCCGATTTCATTTTTACGATGCTCAAGATTTTGCTCGGCCAAAGTTCTGAGTTGCTCAATATTGACGTAATGCATATTGAAACCTGTCTGCACATTCTCATCGACATTGTGAGGTACAGATAGATCAATTACTATTTTCTTGCTTTCATCACGATTAATCAGCTGACTGTAGATGTCTGAGGAGATAATTGCCTCAGTAGAACCTGTACATACTACCATGATGTCAAAGCCTTTGGTATAGGTAGCTAATTCGCTAATATGAAATGCTTGAGCTCCAAGAGTATCTGAGAGTTCTTGTGCATTATCCAACGATCTGTTGAATATAGTAATGTCTGTAAAGTCATACTTTTTAAGAAACTTCCCAACCAATCTATTCGTTTCTCCTGCACCAACGAGTAATACTCTTTGGCTCGGGTCTGGATTGATGTTGAGCATTCTCTTAATCGCTAAGGATACTATAGATAAAGGTTTTTCACCAATCTTAGTATTTGCATATATTTCCTTGGCAGTAGTCACGGTGTACTTATCTAGCATACGGAGGTGATCTCCTGCAAGTTTCCATTGTACACTTTGATCGTAAGCCTCTCGATATTGACGGAATATTTCTCTTTCACCTACGACTAAACTATCTATAGAAGCACTCAGTTCAAATAAGTGATTGATAGCTTTGATACCTGAGTGTAATCTTACGAAATTCGATAGTTTGTTGAGTCGCTCTTCACTTAGTTCAGCATTGATAGAGTGAAAGAAGTGCTTGAGATAGCTGTCTTCTAATCCATCTTCTCGGTAAAATATATAACTTACTCTATTACAGGTAGATAGGTATACGATTTCATCTATGTCAAATTGCTTTTTGACTTGACATAGCTTATCTCTAAGATCATCTTTAGACTGATGCTTCACTACGAAGTGTCCTATTTGATCTACATTGATCGTCTGGTGCGTAAGCGTGATTATATGAAAATTATCTATCATCGAGTTTGCAAAGGTAAAAAGCGAAGATCTATCCTTTGTCAGTACTTAGTCATAGTTGAATATAATCAGTATAGATAAGAGGTGAATAGTCGGCTCTAAAAACGAGTGATTTTATGATTTTATGTTTTTTTCATATAATGCAATCCAGTCCTTCGGAGTCATTTTTTTAATGAGTTCTTCGATCAGATCGAAAGGAATATGGTCTATCTTTTTAAACCTTATGCAACTCTTACCCATATCGAGCTTGTATTTGCAGTGTTTTGGATACTCTTCTACAAACCAAGCCATGAGATCAGGATTGGCATATATACCCATATGATATAGTGCAATAAAATTTTTTTGATTCGCGATACTCACAAAAGGTAATGGCAGAGCAGTGTTGCAGTGGTATCCATCAGGATATAGACTATGTGGCACTACATAACTGGGCATACCGTAGTTAAGGCATTCTTCAAATCCGTCTGGGATATTATTCTTTACAATATCTCTTAGCCTATTCATGGAAGGCTTTCTTTCTTCAGGTATATTTTCTAGATACTCTTGTACTGAATTAGCTTCGATTTTCATTATAGAAGGATTAAATGTTATCTTTTAAAATTAGCAAAAACAAAACTTCCTATTATTCCGACTAATAATAAGATGAGCATCCATTTATAGTTATATGTTGGTTCGACCTCTTGGTTTTCTTCTTCTTGATTCATAATTTACTAGACTACTGTGATAGTATATATAAGCTCACTAAAATTGACATCAAAGATATAGTTTTGATCCAATAGCTTCTTTTGATATTCATTACATTTAAAGCAAGGTAGCTAATTATCAGTGAAAAAAGTACTACAACTATCTGTGCTAACTCTACACCTATATTAAAGCCTAATAGGGATGGAACTAATGAATCTCCTGGACTCATGAGAGCTTTGAGAAAATTAGAAATACCCATACCATGAATAAGTCCGAAAAATATTGCCAGTACATAGCCAATACCTGCACTTGATTGTGGTTTGCTATCGACAAGTAGATTATAAATCGCAGTAAGTATAATGGTGATAGGTATCAGGGTTTCTATTATGTCTGGTGGGATAGATACAATCTCAAACGCATTGAATGCCAATGTAATGGAATGTCCAATGGTAAATGCCGTAGCTAAGTAGAGGACTTTCTTCCAGTCTCTAATGCTATAGATCGCACACAATGTGACCAAGTACAATATATGATCATATCCATTAAGATCAAGGATATGTTCAAATCCTAATTGTAGCCAAGTAGAGATCATGGTGTAAGAGTTGATTACTAAATATGATTAATTACTATTTTCCCAATTTGATTTCCGGTTCGAAGTGCATCGAAAGCCTTTTCGCCATCCTTAAATGAGAATTGAGAGTCAATGAGTGGTTGGATATTGTGCTTCTCCATAAATTGTAATAGAGCCATAAATTCAAGTGGGCTACCCATCGCAGTACCTATAAATTGGATATGGCGCAGAAAGAATTTGCTAATACTAATCGTAGTCTTTGGTGCTCCAGTGGAGCCATAAGTAACGATACGTCCACCATAATTCATAAAGCGAAAGTAGTTATCTAGCACAGGAGATGGCGAACTATCTAATACAATATCTATACCTCCTGATAACTCTTTTAGTTGACTATGCCAGTCCTCATCCTTGTAGTTGACACCACCAATCGCTCCGATAGATTTAGCGTATTCAATTTTTTCGGCACTAGAGCTAGTGACATATACTGTAGCCCCAAATGCTAGTGCTAGTGCTAGTCCTGCTTGCGCTACTCCACCTCCAATTCCAGTAATCAGTACCTTGTCACCTTTCTGGATTCTACCATGTCTATTTAATGCCCTCCATGCGGTTAATCCTGCTACAGGTATTGCAGCAGCTTCTTGCCATTTAAGGTACTTTGGTTTTTCCACTAGGTTAGTTGTAGGTACAGCTATGTACTCTGCCATAGTTCCAGGGTCAGGCATTCCTAATACTCTAAACTGCCTAGAGGGAGCATGTTCATTTGTTCCCCAGTCATATGCAGGGTATATTATTACTTCTTTATCTTTCCAAGTAGGATTTACATTGTTGCCCAGTTCTACGATTGTACCGGCTCCATCTGCACCAAGTATACAAGGTACTTTCATGCCAGGGTAAAGGCCCTTTTGTATCCAGAGTTCTCTATGATTTAGTGATGAGGCAGCTATTTTGACAATTACCTCTCCTTCTCCAGCTGTGGGTTTAGTTACATCAGTAATTTCTATATTCATGGCCTCTGTAAGGAGTATTGCTTTCATTCTTTAGATTTGGTTTTTATGTATTGGACTTTACTTGTTATGCTATTGTAAATGTACTGAAGATGTCCATAGATTAGTATTATTGAAGTATGCATTATTTGCAAACAGATCATTATTTTAAAGGTCAAATAGAGATTTAGAATTGTTTTTGAGTATAAATACTTTAAAAGAAAATCAATTGTGTAACTTGATATAAAGTGATGAATAATTAATGGAAAATGAAAAATATGGCTTAGTGCTTTCAGGAGGAGGTGTTAGGGGAGTCGCACAGATAGGGGCTATCAAAGCATTGGAAGAGAATGGAATTTTTCCAACAGTGATTTCAGGTACAAGTGCAGGAGCAGTCGTAGGGGCGTTTTATGCTGCAGAGTATAGTTGGGAAGAGATGCTTGATTTTTTTCGCACGACTACGCTCTTTTCATTTCATAATTTCCCTTTTCGAAAACCAGGTCTGATCGATACTGAGAAGTTTGTTCATATTCTTAAGAAGTACTTTCCTGATGATAGTTTTGAAGTATTGAAAAAGAAACTCTACGTTACTGCTACCGATATGCTAAGGAACAAAATGAAGATTTATCATAATGGTGAATTGATAACACCTCTTTTGGCATCTGCGGCATTTCCTGGAGTCTTTTCACCAGTAAGTATGAATGATAGCGTTTATTCTGATGGGGGAATTACAAATAATTTTCCTGTCGAACCGCTATTGGCAGAATGTGATAAGATCATCGGAGTATACGTCAATCCAATCAAAAAAATGAAAGTTGATGACTTGAAGTCCGCAGTAGCTGTAGTTGAAAGAGCCTATGAAATAAGTAGAGCAAACAGTTCAATGCAAAAGTTTGGAGACTGTCAACTAGTAATAAGTCCTGAAGAATTGAATCGATTCAGCACTTTTGGAACTCGCCACATAGATGAAATTTTCAATATTGGATATGAGGCAACTTTACGAGCGATAGAGAATTCAAATATGTAAATAAGAAGATCTATAATAGTATCAATCTTTTTTTCTCACGATTTCAAATTTGAGCAATCCAGCATCTACCTTTACACGGTCAAGTTCTCCATTGCTATAGTAGTAATAGTTTTTCTTACCCTTTTCATTTGTTTTGAGGTAAGCGTGATTTCCAAGTGCAGTGATTTTGTGCAGACTTCCGGATAGTTCGGAATACACATATTGCATGGTGACAGGCTCTTCAATTAATAGTACAACTACAGAATTAGAAATAGTGTCATCAAAGTATTTTTCATCTTTTTCATACTGTTGGACGAGGTAGTTTTCACCCATCCAATTGGTTTCTGTTTTTTCATGAATCTTATCATTGATTATTACGGTAGCATCTGCTCTTGTAAGACGTTCTTCTAGAAAAGATACTTCATAGTAATAGGATACTGTAATATCCTTTATGATATGCGTTTTTATATCTGTATAATTTCTATATACAGTCAGACCGTTTTCCAAGCTCTTTGTAGCTTTTAATTCTCCTACGACTTTATTGTGCACCACGACATCAAAGTACTTTACCTCTGTATCGGTACTATTATTCGTGTAAAAGCTAAGAATCGCTAGTATTGTGCTAACTAAGATATTCATAATGATTAATTTGCTATTAAGATTTACGGCATTGAAATCAGATACGTTGGCATGACCTAGCTTAATATTCAATATATTCAACAAAGTTAATTGAGTCTCTGTAAAGCGTTGATGATACGAGTCAATACTTAATGGTGACCTAGATCATAATATGTAAAGTATACTTAGCATTAATTAGAATAGTACTAGAGCATAATTACCTTTTGACTCTTAGTGTATCTAAGATGACCTTTAAATGTTGCTTCATAGGTGAATAGTTATATAAGCTGCATCATATTTAGTTAATTACACATTATAAAAAGATCTAATTTGTTAACTTTGTCTATATGGCAAAGCAAAAAATAAAACAATCAAAGCTTGAAGTGGTCGGAGATAGCTCGCCTGAAGCTTGCAAATGGGCAGGGCGTAAGTTGCATCTAATAATATTGGCTGTACTTTCTATCCTTCTCTATGCCAATACGATCACTCATGATTATACTCAAGACGATGCTATAGTCATTACAGATAATGAATTTACGACCCAAGGTTTTGCGGGTATTCCTTCTCTGCTTAAGTATGATACGTTTAGAGGTTTCTTTAAGGTAGATGGTAAAGAAAAACTAGTTTCTGGAGGTCGTTATAGACCGTTGACACCAGTTATGTTTGCGGTAGAGTGGCAGTTGTTTGGAAGTAGGCCATTAATGGGGCATGTATTTAATTTGCTTTGGTTTGCATTATTGGTAGTGGTTTTATATCTCACGCTTGAGAGATTATTTCTCAAGCATGATACTTCATCGCATTGGAGATATATGATATTTGCCGCCTGTATTCTATTTGTGGTACATCCGATACATACGGAGGCGGTGGCTAATATCAAAGGACGTGATGAAATTATTTGCCTTTTGGGAAGTCTTGCATCTCTCTATTATGCCATAAGATGGTATGATGAGCGCCATTCTAAATACATGATGTTTTCAGGAATATTATTTTTCCTAGCATTGATGTCAAAGGAAAATACAATTACCTTCTTAGCCGTAATACCCTTAGCGCTTTATACTTTTAGAAAGGCATCCATAGCCTCTAGTTTTAAATCCATTTTACCTGCTCTAGTAGGTACGGTAGCGTTTTTGTTGATAAGATCCGCAGTGATAGGTTGGGATATGGGAGGAACGCCTATGGAGTTGATGAATAATCCATTTTTGAAATGGAGCAATGGTGGATATGTGGCCTTATCTAAAATGGAAAGTTTACCTACTATGCTTTATTGTCTTGGTAAGTATCTAGGATTATTAGTAATACCTCACCCACTTACTCACGATTATTATCCACGTCATATCGATATTATGTCATGGGGTGACTTGAGTGTGATTTTATCCACAGTGATTTATTTTGCAATGGGTATATATGCCATTCTCAATATCAAGAAGAGAAGTGTATTGTCATTTTGTATTATATACTTTCTAGCTACTATTTCTATAGTGTCTAATATCGTATTTCCGATTGGGACTAATATGTCAGAACGTTTCTTGTTCATGCCATCAGTTGGATTCTCGTTACTCATAGCATATCTAGGTTGGAAGGTATACGGTAAATATCCAACATTAATCAAAGGTGTATTTGCCGTAGCAGTAGTAGCTATGATAGGCAAAACGGTAACTCGTAATATGGTATGGAAGGACAACTATACTTTATTTACTACTGATGTGCATACGTCTACTCGTAGTGCTAAGATTCTCAATGCTGCAGGTGGAACCAAATCCAATAGAGCATCGAAGATGGAGGATGGTCCTGCAAAAACAAAACTGCTAGTGGAAGCTATAGATCATACGACGAAGGCCTTAGAGGTGCATCCTAATTATAAGAACGCAATGTTGATTCAAGGTAATTCTTATTTTTATAATAAAGAGTTTGAGAAAGCAGCAGCGAGTTACGAGCGGATATTGAGTTTGTATCCAGGAGATGCGGATGGAGAGTCTAATCTGGCAGTCGCGCTTAGAGATGCTGGAAAATATTACGGCGAACAGAAGCAAGATCTAGTCAATGCTGAGAAATACTTGAGAAGGTCTATATCGATCAGGCCTAACGATGTAGAAACTAATAGGTTGCTCGGAGTAGCCAATGGAATCAAAGGGAATCACCTTGAAGCAATTAAATATTTCAAAAAGGTAGCTGATTTGCAACCTAATAATGCCTCTGCATACGTTAACCTATATAACGCCTATAGTGCATATGGTGATAATGAAGAAGCAAGGATAAATTATGAAAAGGCAATTAGAATTAATCCTGAGGCTTTTACAAAGTAGATATATGAATAAAACAAACCATAAATATTTAATCGCAATTGTGTTTTTGATGCTGATTCAGATTGGTGCCAAAGCTCAGACGCTTCTCACTGAGCATGCTTGGTCAGATAGTTTGTATAATGCTATGAGTATTGACGAACGTATCGGTCAACTATTTATGGTGAGAGCATTCAGTAAGAAAGATGGGAAGGAAACTGCTAAGATCCTTAGACAAATCAGAGAGCACCATATCGGTGGCATTTGTTTTTTTCAGGGAGATCCTAGAGAAGAAGCAAGGATAACGAATATATACCAGGAGGAAAGTAAAATACCACTCATGACTGCGATCGATGGCGAGTGGGGATTAGGTATGAGGTTCAAAGATCAGACGATAAGTTTTCCTCGGCAACTAATGCTTGGTGCTATTCAAGATAATAACCTCATATATGAGATGGGAAAAGAAGTAGCTAAGCATTGTCAGCGGATCGGATTGCATGTCAATTTTGCTCCTGTTGCTGATGTCAATAACAATCCCAATAATCCAGTGATCAACGATAGATCTTTTGGTGAAGATATGTATAATGTAGCGGCCAAGTCCTACAGTTATATGCAAGGGATGCAAGATCAAGGAATTATAGCTTGTGCGAAGCATTTTCCAGGGCATGGAGATACAGATGTAGATTCACACTTAGATCTACCTATTATTGCTCATGATATGCATAGGTTGGATAGTTTGGAACTGATGCCATTCGAAGCTTTATCTAAGTATGGTATTAAGAGTATGATGGCAGCCCATCTACATGTGCCGGCTATAGATAACCGTACTAATAGACCTACATCACTCAGTAAGACGGCCTTGACAGATATTCTCAGAGATGAGATAGGGTTTAATGGTATCATATTTACAGATGCCATGGAAATGAAAGGTGTTACGAAACACTTTAAAACTGGACAGGCAGAGGCTGAAGCACTAGAAGCAGGAAATGATATGATCGTATTATCAGAAGATCTGCCTAAATCTATAAAGTCAATCAAAGAATATATTGCTGCTGGAAAAATAGAAATGGCTCAAGTCGAAGCCAGTGTCAAACGTATCCTACTAGAAAAGTATAGATTAGGTTTATATCAAAAGCCAGCAAAATTGAGTCTTGATAATGTAGCTGAAGATCTGAATTCTAAAGAGTCACTGGCACTCAAGTCAAGGCTTATTGAGGAAGCATTGACTTTAGTAAACGATAGAGATAATATAATTCCTATCTCTACTCCTGCGCAAAAGATTATCATGACCCTGACTATTGGGTCTACAGAGCAAACTCCATTTCAAAACAGAATCAATAGTTATGCAAATGCAAAACATTACTTCTCGAGTAAAAAGATTGATGCGGTAAAAGCGAAGTCTCTAGATGCTAATTTTGATAATGCCAATTTGGTCATAGTGAGTTTTCACGATATGAGTAAGTACGCTTCCAAAAATTTTGGTATTGATCAATCTGCCGTGCAGTATGTCAGAGAATTGGCAAAGACGAAACGAGTGGTGGTTACTTTGTTTGGTAGTCCATATGCTCTTAGGTACTTCGAGGGAATGGATCCTATATTAGTGGCATACGACGAAGATGAAATGACTCAAGATCTTGCTGCACAAGCGCTTTTTGGAGCTAATCGTATTAGTGGAAAATTGCCAGTGTCAGGATCAGATTCCTTTCCATTTGGAATGGGTGTCTATAAAGAATCTAATGGCACATTGGGTTATAGTTCGCCAGAAAGGGTAGGTATGATTAGCGATAGTCTAGTTCAGGTGGACAAACTGGTAGAAGAATTGATCAAACGTAATGCTGCGCCAGGTTGCCAAGTGTTCGTTGCAAAAGATGGGAAGGTGATTTTTGATAAATCTTATGGCCATTTCACACAATCAAAAAAAAGAAAAGTTAGAACTAATGATATATACGATGTCGCTTCAGTAACGAAGATTATGGCAAGTACATTATCACTTATGAAACTTTATGATGATGGACTTTTCGACCCAGCTGCTAAGCTTAAGACTTATTTGCCAGAGTCAGATACTTGTAATAAAGGCGAAATCTGTGTCAATGATATGTTAGCTCATCAAGGTAAACTGGCAGGATGGATTCCTTTCTACAAAAAGACTATGACTGAGGCCAAATATCCTAAGCCGATCAGTAAATATTATAGAACTACACCACAAGACAGCTTCTCCATCAAGATCACGGACGATATGTTTATGTGGGATGAATATGTAGATAGTATTTGGTCTAGAATCTATGCTAGTGATTTGAGAGATAATGACAGTTATAGATATAGTGACTTGGCATTTTATTTTATGCATCGTACGATCAAAAATCAGTCAGGAACTCGTTTAGATACCTTTGCGCAACGTAATTTCTATCAACCCCTTGGTCTTCGTCGGACTGGATTTCTTCCACTAGATAGATATGCTCGTACGGAGATCGCACCATCAGAAAAGGACAACTATTTTCGTCATACGACATTGCAAGGTACAGTCCATGATATGGGGGCAGCGATGCTTGGTGGTGTAAGTGGACATGCAGGATTATTTTCGACTTCCAAAGAGATAGGCGTGCTTATGCAGATGTTGCTCAATGGTGGGATCTATGGTGGTCGTAGGTATATCAATTCACATACCATAGATAAATTTACTACAAGATTTCCAAAGAGTAAGCGTAGAGGAATTGGTTTTGATATGAAGCAGCTAGATGAAAATCTAAATGCTAATATGTCTGAACTTGCTAGCGCATCTACGTTTGGGCATTTAGGGTTTACAGGTTGTGCAGCGTGGGCTGATCCTGAGCAAAACATTGTCTATGTATTTTTATCTAATCGGACGTATCCCACTATGAAGAATAATAAGCTGGGTAAGTACGATTATCGTCCTAAGATCCAGACAGCCATATACAATGCGATTAAGAAAGATCCCATCAAACTAGCTCGGCCAATGGCTGAAATGAAGAGTGCAGATCAAGAGTAAATTTGTCTGAGTTTATAATATCAATTATAAACGTAATTGCTAATACTCTCTATAATTAGTAATGTTCCCCTATCTTTCCCCCATGAAGCTTACCTTCGAAATAGCACGTAGATACCTATTAGGTAAAAAGTCAAATAATGCGATCAATTTGATCACGTGGATCTCTATTTTAGGCATTACAATAGGCACGGCAGCATTGATACTCATACTCTCAGTATTCAATGGGTTTGAATCCTTGCTTTCTAGTCTCTTTGATTCATTTAATCCAGATATGAAAATCGTTTTAGATGAAGGCAAATCTTTTGATATCGATGATGAAACCGTGAAGCAAATAAAGGCTTTGGATGGGGTAGTGGCAGTATCTAAAACAATAGAGGAGACCGCATTATTTGAATATAAAGATGCACAAGAGGTCGGTACTATCAAAGGTGTAGATGATGAGTATCATAATGCTACCGATATAGATACATCTGTAAAGCGAGGAGAATATATACTCAAAGAAGGTAATATCAACTACGCTGTGATTGGTGCTGGTATGCGTACTAAGTTAGGCGTTAATTATAATGATAGGATTACACCTATATCTATTCATATGCCTTTGAGAAAGAAGGTAGGCCCTATATCTAATCCATTCAAAACGTTAGAAGTGTACCCTTCAGGGGTGTTCTCCGTACAAAGCGAGGCAGATCTTCAATATGTTATTTCCAATTATGAGTTTGTGAATAAACTGTTGAGTTACGAAAACAAAACATCAGCGCTAGAACTCAGATTGGAAGAGGATCACAATGAGGATGAAATTCGCTCAAGTATAAATACGATCTTGGGTCCAGGTTTTAATATTAAGAATAGTTATCAGCAGAATGAAGCCTATCTTAAAATAATGAATATTGAGAAATGGGTGAGTTACTTGATTGCGTCTTTGACAATGTTTATGATCGCATTTAATATGGTAGGTTGTCTTTGGATGATCGTATTAGATAAGCGAAAGGACATAAGTATTCTCAAATCTATGGGAATGACAGCTAGACAAATTAAAGAGATATTTATCACAGAGGGAATGTTAATCGGCACAGTCGGTTTAGTAATAGGTACCGCTTTGGCACTTTTAATGTATTTTCTCCAAAAGCAATTTGGATTAGTATCGATTCCTGATGGATTTATGGTTAGGTCATATCCAATAGAGCTGAAGTTAACTGACTTTGTTATTGTCATAGCTACGGTATTGGGTATATCATACTTAGCAAGTATCCTTCCTGCTCGCAAAGCCGCTAGAATAGAGACGCAGCTAAGAAGTGACTAAAAAGTTACATCTGTTAACATAAACATCATATCTAACGCCAACTAAAAAAACTACTTTTGTAGTCAAATTTACTACACTATGAAGCCACTAGTTTTTTCTGTTATTATCTTATTTGCAGTCATTGGCTGTAATACCTCTAAGAAGATCGAATCACAAGTCGTTACTACAACTACCACTATTACATCAGATCGATCAGATGCGAAGAGGCCTAAGAATATCATATTTATGGTAGGCGACGGTATGGGGCTATCTCAGATAACTGCAGGTATGTACTCTAATGGAGATAAGCTGAATCTTGAAAGAATGAAGACTATTGGTTTGCATAAATCATATGCTGCCGACGCTTTGGTTACGGATAGTGCAGCCGGTGCTACCGCTTTCTCTTGTGGGCAAAAAACTTATAACGGTGCTATCGGTGTAGATGTAGATACAGTAGCAATACCAACGATTTTAGAAGAAGCAGAGAACAAAAACTTGGCTACAGGGATGGTCTCTACTTCGACAATTGTACACGCCACTCCGGCTAGTTTTATAGCGCATAATAGACATAGAAAAAACTATGAAGAAATCGCAGCAGATTTTCTAAAAACAGAGATAGATTGCTTTATAGGAGGAGGAGCTAAATTTTTCAATAATAGAGAAGATGGAAGAGATTTACTTCAGGAATTGAAAGATAAAGGGTATCAAGTAGGAGATTATTTTAATGATGAACTCGAATCTATACAAATTAATGAAAATCAGAATTTTGCGTATTTGACATCTCTAGCGGATCCTATCCCAGTTGCTCAGGGAAGAGATTATCTTCAAAAAGCATCTATGATGACCATCGAAGCTCTGGATAAAAAAGACAATGGTTTTTTCATTATGATTGAAGGTTCACAGATTGATTGGGGCGGTCATTCTAATGATGCGGATTATATCATATCAGAAATGATCGATTTTGACAATACTATAGGTGCAGTACTCGATTGGGCTGATAAAGATGGTGAAACATTAGTAATCGTAACTGCAGATCATGAAACTGGAGGGTTCGCTATTCAGAAAGGATCTACAAGAGATAGCCTAGTAACTGCATTTACTTCTGATTATCATACGGCAGAAATGATCTGTGTATTTGCTCATGGTCCTCAAGAGGAACTTTTCAGAGGTATCTATGAGAATACTGCTATCTATCATAAGATGAGAGAGGCGTATGGTTGGAAAGATATTCCGGCTTCAAAATAGTGGAATTATTGTCATACGTATATAATCTCAACAACTCAAATAAGGGTTTTACTATAGTATAAATAATTCTCTCTTAAACGTATCGGTAGTGAATATTATACATCACTATTTTGCGTATGTATAACTTGGCATAATTTCTGTTTTATCAGTATTCAGTATGGATATTGAAAGATTAAATAAACGACATTCCCAAGAGAATGATATGTACTACAAGGTAGGCTTTGGGCTATCTAGTAGACTGATTTCATTTCGCAACGGCATCTTCTCCTTAGAAGTAGTCATAGGTAAGAAATGGAGTAAAGACTATAACTCTACAGCGATAGAACTTGCCAATGTCTGGAAAAAAACACACGACGAATTATCGCATGCGATCGCTTGTAAAGTGTATATAGTTGACCCTAATTCTTACGATTATAAGAAAGAACTTTTGCAAAATGGTATCAAGCCAGGGTATGATGCTCGCAAAGGAGTAATATTCAACAAAGACTATCTTAACTAAATCCAAGTTATAAATTAGGAATCTTCCTATCTTGCGAGCCTATGAGTAAGCAAGATCTAATCAAGTCACATAAGCTAGATACATCTTTATCTAGAACATCATTTTCTACAGGTACTGTAGCTAAGACTCAAGAGTTAATTAATCTCAAGAGTAACTACTCCCTAAGTGACATACAATCCTCTTCACATCTCGGTTATGCCAGCGGAATTGCACCATACTTACGTGGGCCATATAGTACGATGTATACTAGTCGACCATGGACAATCAGACAATACGCTGGTTTTTCAACGGCGGAAGCAAGTAATGCATTTTATAGACGTAATCTAGCTGCAGGGCAGAAAGGATTGTCAGTAGCATTTGACTTAGCAACACACAGAGGGTATGACTCTGACCACCCTAGAGTTAAAGGTGATGTTGGTATGGCAGGTGTGGCGATAGATTCAGTTGAAGATATGAAATTGCTATTTGATCAGATTCCTTTGGATCAGATGTCTGTGTCGATGACAATGAATGGTGCCGTACTTCCAATTATGGCTTTCTATATAGTCGCTGCAGAAGAGCAAGGAGTTGATGCATCAAAACTTAGTGGTACTATCCAAAATGATATTCTTAAAGAGTTTATGGTGCGTAATACGTATATCTATCCACCACAAGGAAGTATGCGTATAGTCTCTGATATATTTGCATATACCAGTAGGCATATGCCTAGGTTTAATAGTATTAGTATCTCAGGGTACCATATGCATGAGGCTGGAGCCCCAGCAGATATTGAACTTGCATATACACTAGCAGATGCTTGGGAGTATATAAGAGCAGGAATGAAGGCAGGACTTAAGGTCGATGAATTTGTACCGCGTTTCTCTTTTTTTTGGGGCATAGGTATGAATTTCTTCATGGAGATTGCTAAGATGAGAGCGGCAAGAGTACTCTGGGCAAGGATAGTAAAACAATATGATCCAGAAAATGTCAAATCGATGGCACTCCGAACGCATTGTCAGACATCTGGGTATTCGCTTACAGCCCAAGATCCTTATAATAATGTAGCTCGTACGTGCATTGAAGGTCTAGCAGCCGTATTTGGCGGTACTCAGTCACTTCATACCAATTCGTTAGATGAGGCTATTGCTCTACCAACAGATTACTCTGCGGGTATAGCTAGGGATACACAGAAGTATATGCAATCTGATCTTGGTGTCACACAAGCTATTGATCCATGGTCAGGCTCATATTATGTAGAATCATTGACCAATGATCTCATAGAGAAAGCATGGCAACATATACTAGAAGTAGAAGAACTTGGAGGTATGACCAAGGCGATAGAATCGGGTCTACCAAAGTCTAGAATAGAAGAGGCTGCAGCAAGAAAGCAAGCTCAGATAGATAGTATGGCGCAGCAAGTGGTAGGAGTAAATATATTTAAACCTGAATCTTTGACCCAGCTCGATACATTAGAGGTGGATAATACCAAAGTTCGTAATAGTCAAGTAGCTAGACTGAAGCAAGTCAAAGAAGATAGAGATTCAGCTAAAGTAGAAGCGGCCTTAGCCAAGGTTACTGCTGCAGCGAAAGATAGTAGTATGAATATACTTGCTGCGGCTGTAGAGGCGGCAAGAGCTAGAGCAACATTAGGCGAAATATCTGATGCAATAGAAGCGGAATATGGACGATATAAAGCTACGACGAATTCAATATCAGGAGTATACGCGAAAGAAATAAAAATGGACGAAAAATTCAGTAATGCAAGAATATTATCCAACGAATTTGCAAAATTAGAGGGTCGACGTCCAAGGTTGATGGTAGCTAAGCTAGGTCAGGATGGGCATGATAGAGGGGCCAAGATAATTGCTACTAGTTTTGCTGATTTAGGTTTTGATGTGGATATAGGACCTCTGTTTCAGACACCACAGGAGGCCGCTAGGCAAGCTGCGGAGAATGATGTGCATATATTAGGGATCTCTTCTTTAGCTGCCGGACATAAGACTCTAGTGCCAGAGACTATTCAGGAGCTCGAAAAAATCGGTAGAGGAGATATAATGGTGATCGTTGGAGGTGTGATTCCTTCTCAAGATTATCAAATGTTATTTGATGCTGGTGCGGCAGCTGTATTTGGTCCAGGTACTATTATTGCTGAAGCAGCGGCTGAGATTTTATCTATTTTAATCAATGGCCTCAAAGAGGAGTAAAACGGCTCTTATTATTATGCACTGTATAATAATGGGTTACATTAAAAACTAAGTGAAATGGATTCCGTTATTGGAATTGGTTTAATAAGTCTAATTTAAAATATAATAGGATACATGAGTAGATTGAAGTTCTTTTTGCAGGGGATATTAAATTTTAAGGAAATAGGAACTGTAACTAGAAGTGGTCCGTCAATGTGTCGTAAGATGGCTGCTGGGATGCCCAAAGATGCTCAATTCGTTATCGAATTGGGGTCAGGTGATGGAGTCATTACAAACTACTTGTTAGAGGTACTTCCGCAAGACGCTAAATTGCTATCTTTTGAAATCAATCCAGAACTTTTCAAGAAGCTGGCCGCTATAAAAGATGATAGGTTAATTGCTGTGAATGACGGAGTCGAGAACTTCGAAAAATATATGGATCAGTATGGTTTCGAAAGATTGGATGCGGTTGCTTCAGCTATACCTTTTATTATCTTTCCAGAAAATAAAGCCAAATCAATGATACTTGCCATCAAGGCTAAAATGAAAAATAATGCACCATGGATGCAAGTGCATTATGCTTTGTCATTAAGGAATCTCTATGAAGGCATCTTTGGGAATTTTAAAGCCCATCGAATCTATTGGAATTTGCCACCAGCCTACGTATTTGAATGTCATAATAAGATAGATTAGGTTATCATCTATCGAATCCATTAAGGTGGAACTGTAGCCTTTTATTGTGATCGCCTCAATGCAGGTCGACAGGTACATTCTATTTCCTATTTGTCGCCTACTTTTCATTCCTATATTCAAGAGTAGAAATTACATGTTTTTTCCGTCAGGTACTTTACAAAGTATGGGCAGAGAGATATTTCTGTCATCATTTTTGAAATACTTGATCTAAATGACATAGGTATTATTTTACCTAATGAGTTTGGTAGAGTTTTTTCATAGTAAGGACTGCATGGGGATGTAGTCCTTTTTTTTGTTTTGGAATGTCTGTATGGACGTTTTGCCCTTGGTCAAGAGATTGCTTTTACTGCGATATGCTCAATGCGTCTGAAGCGAAATATATAGTCGGTTGAGAGCAGGATACTTGAAGGTTGGGTATAAAAAAAGAGACACGAAATGAATCGTATCTCTTAGTACCAAATTTAATTGGTTGCGCCTCCTCTAGGACTCGAACCTAGGACCTACGGATTAACAGTCCGGCGCTCTAACCAGCTGAGCTAAGGAGGCAATAGTTTAGTTTAGTTATGCTTTCCTTCAAAAGCGATGCAAATGTATTAATCTCAATTAGATTATACAACAGTTTTGAAAATAAATTCAACATTTTTTTTCAATGGCAGAATCTGGCGGTTTTAGGGCAATAAAAAGTCTATGTAATGCTAGACTTCAGAAGAATATTTTGAATTATTTTTTCTCCATGTTCTCTAGTGTTTTCAATGAAGTATCTGCTGGTATGTAGACCTCCATTTAAGACTCCAGCGATATACATTCCTTTGCGATTGGTTTCAAGGGTGTCTTCGCTGTGGATAGGTATTTTGAGATCGGTGGTATCCCATTCTATACCAAATCGAGCCAATAGATCGTAATTAGGCGTATAGCCTGTCATAGCTAATACATAATCGTTTTCTATACTTAAGGTGCCTTCTGGTGTATCGATGATTACATGGGTATCTGTAATCTCTTTTACAGTGCTGTTAAAGTAGGCTTTAATCGATCCTTCTTTGATTCTGTTTTCGATATTGGGCAAGATCCAGTATTTAACTCTTTGATTGAGTTCTTCACCCTTTACTACCATTGTTACCTCAGCTCCTTTGGACCAAGTCTCTAAGGCTACATCACATGCTGAATTAGCGGCGCCAACCACAACGACTTTCTGTTGGATGTAAGGATGTACATCATCATAGTAATGTTTGACTTTAGCTAAATCTTCGCCTGGAACATTCAGTGGGCGATGATTGTCGTAAAATCCAGTGGCCACAATGACATAATCACAGTTATAGGTGCTTTTGGAAGTCTTTACAGTAAATCCATGGTCTCTGTCATCTATTCGTATTGCTTCTTCTCTAAAATTGATGTTCAGGTCCCAGCTATTGATGACACGACGATAATATTCCAACGCTTCCATCCTAGTAGGCTTCTCATAATGGGAAATAAAAGGTACATCTCCGATCTCTAACTTAAGACTGGTAGAGAAAAACGTCATGTTAGTAGGGAAGTTATATATACTATTGGTAAGCATTCCCTTTTCAATAATAAGTGTTGTAAGGCCATTTTTTTGAGCCTCTATGGCACAGCTAATTCCAGTTGGCCCAGCTCCTATGATGACTATGTCGTAGTTGTTATCCATAATATGATTGAAGATTGTACAATACTCTAACGTAGAGGAAGTAATTAGGTTACGCTTTATATGACTTAAGTAACTTGCTGAGTTGCTCTATTAGATTGATTACTTTCTTGTCGAGATATTCATAGTCAGGTTCTTTTCTGTCTATGTATATTGTCATTAGCGCTAGGTAGATATTTTTCTCTTTGGCTAGTTGGATTAGTTGTGCATGATGCATCCTATAGGATTCTCTCACTTGCCTTTTTATTCTGTTGCGATCTACCGCTTTTTTGAATGATCGCTTAGGTACGGATATACCCATCTGTACATGAGCAGCGTGATATTCAGGATTGTATGGGATTATACTATATACGGCACGTATGGGATATGCTTTCATTGTCTTACCACTCTCAAATAGGGTAGCAATAGTTTTGCGACTTTTGAGTTTTTGTGATGCAGGAAATGAATGTTGGTTAGCCATGGGTAGTGAAGGTAATCGATGTACCTAATAATAATCCAAATTGATAATAGAATTTCGCTAGTTACGGAGAATTAGCGCTCAATTAAACGGTGATTTTGATTCTTAATGTAATCAAATAAGATCTGGATGGTCGTCCAAATTGGAACAAATCAATCGTCGCAAAGTAACTTATTTTATCATCAAGAAATCTCAGGTAAGTCGATTTTAGAGGTCAAAAGTTGAAAGGTATATAAACGAAAAAATCCGAAGACTCGCATGGAGTACTTCAGATTTTCCCAATATAAGTTATAGAAGTAGTGGTCTACTTGCTAGCCATATCGTCTGATACAGTAAGTCTTAGTCTACCTTTTGCTCTTCTTCTAGCAAGTACCTTTCTTCCATTCTTTGAGCTCATTCTAGATCTAAATCCGTGCTTGTTAGCTCTTTTTCTTCTTGATGGTTGATACGTTCTTTTCATTGCTGTTATTTTTTATTATTTCCCTTTCGAAACGTTATATGTTTTTCCAAACGGATCGCAAAAGTAATTTTTATTTGTTTAGTTGCCAACTATTTAAGAGACTTAATTTTGTGAATTTGTACTATCCGCACGCATAATATTTTTTTGCATACAAAACTGATTGACAATCAAGTTAATCTCATAGGATCGGCATTGTTAATTTAGTTCATTGATTCCATAAACTCTTCGTTGCTCTTCGTCCCTACCATATGCTTACGTAAAAACTGCATCGCTTCATCTGGTTTCATATCTGCAAGGTGCTTACGAAGTACGAACATTCTGCTGAGCATACCTTCGTCCATGAGTAATTCTTCTCTACGTGTACTTGATTTAGTAAGGTCAATAGCAGGATACATACGCTTGTGAGCTAGAGATCTATCTAGTTGTAGCTCCATGTTACCCGTACCTTTGAACTCTTCGAAGATTACTTCATCCATTTTAGATCCAGTATCTATCAGAGCTGTTGCCAGTATAGTTAATGATCCTCCACCTTCTATATTACGCGCAGCACCGAAGAATTTCTTTGGCTTATGTAGCGCATTTGCTTCTACACCACCAGATAGTACTCTACCGCTAGTTGGAGCCACAGTGTTGTATGCTCTTGCTAGTCTTGTGATAGAATCTAGGAGAATTACCACATTGTGACCACTCTCAGTTAATCTTTTTGCTTTTTCGAGTACGATATTCGCAACTCTTACGTGATTTTCAGCTGGCTCATCAAATGTTGAGGCTACCACTTCTCCTTTTACAGATCTCTTCATATCAGTAACTTCCTCAGGTCTCTCATCGATGAGAAGTACGAGTAAGTAACATTCTGGGTGATTCTTAGCTATCGCGTTAGCTACATCCTTAAGTAAGAATGTCTTACCTGTCTTAGGTTGTGCTACTATCAATCCTCTTTGTCCTTTACCAATAGGGGAGAATAGATCAATCATACGATTACCATAATCTCTACCTGAAGGATCACTCGCTAATGAAAACTTTTCATCAGGGAATAATGGTGTTAAGTATTCAAAAGGTACACGTTCTTTGACTTTGTCTGGATCAAATCCATTGACTAAGTCAACTTTTAATAATGCAAAGTACTTTTCACCCTCTTTCGGAGGTCGGATTCCACCTAGAACTGTATCTCCTGTTTTAAGACCAAATAGCTTAATCTGAGATGGAGAAACATAGATGTCATCTGGTGAAGATAGGTAGTTGTAATCAGATGATCTCAAGAACCCATAGCCATCTGGCATCATTTCGAGGATCCCTTCACCTTCGATAACTCCATCTAACTCTACGTCAAATTTAGGCTTCGGTGGTTGTTGGGGTTTTCTCGGCTCGTTGCGAGTGTTGTTTCTGTTGTCATTAGATCTATTGTCATTGCGCTTGTCATTAGATCTATTGTCGTTACGTTTTTCGTTACGATTGTCATTAGATCTATTGTCATTACGCTTTTCATTGCGATCATCTTTACGATCATTTTTTTGACGGTCGTTTTTCTGATTTTTATTGTCAGTAGACTCTTTTTTATCTTTTGATGCCTCTTGCTTTGGAGCTTCTGGCTTCTTGTCTTCTCTTTTAGCTTGCACTTCTTTCTTAGCAGGAGTTTCTTTCTTTACTTCTGTCTTCGGTGCTTCTTTTTTAGCTTCAGATTTTGGTGCTTCCTTTTTAGCAGTCACTTCTTTCTTAGCTGGCGCTTCTTTGCGAGGTGCCTTTGGTGCTCTTGGAGCTGGCTTTTTCTTTACTTCCTCTTCTACTGGTGCTTTGCCATTGATAGCTTGGTGGTCCAGTATTTTGTAGATGAGATCTTGTTTAGAAAGTCTTTTGTAAGCTTTTAAGCCTAGTTTTTCTGCTAAAGCCTTAAGATCAGGCACTAGCATGTCATTTAGTTGTAGTATATCGAGCATTATATCGATTTATGGTATGTTGTTGTTATTATAATATTGACCCTATTTTGAGTAAGTGCTATCAAATGTTAGTTAAATATGACTTTGTTTCAATTGCGATGGGCTTTTCGATCAATCCGATCGTATTATTAGGCTTTAGTTCTAACTCGTTGTATATCATACAACTATCATGTGTATTTTGCAAAAATTACATCTCTCAGTATGTCAATGTTGAAAATAGATAGTGTAGGAAAGTGACGGATTTGAAAATATCCTAATATCAACCAAGGTGGCTGACTTGCACTGCAAAAATACATTTATAATTTGAATATCAAAATACTATCTTTGCCATCCTTAATTCAAAGGGTCAAATATGGCCTTAATATTCATTTTTCAAGGATTTTGATATGCTTTTACTAAGTACGATAAGAGAAGAAAGAGAACGCTTACTAGAGGGTCTCGCAAAGAGGAATTTTAATGATGCGGCTGCTACACTAGATAGAATAGTGGCGCTAGATGATGAGAGAAAGTCCTCTCAAACTGCGCTGGATCAGCTATTGTCAGAGCAAAAAGCATTGTCAAAAGATATAGGTGACCTATTTAAGTCAGGAAAAGCAGCAGATGCTAATGCTTTGAAAGCTAAAGTGGCAGATCTCAAAGAGCAATCTAGCGTAGTTGAAGATAGATTTAAAGAAGTAAAGTTAGAATTAGAGACAGAATTGCTAGGTCTGCCTAATTTGGCCCATACCTCTGTACCATTTGGTAATACGGAAGAGGATAATGAAGTGTATAAAGAACTTTCAGGTACCATCCCAGATTTGGGCGAAGATGCTAAGCCGCATTGGGATCTATCTGATCAATACGGAATTTTTGATCTTAAGTTAGGAGTAAAGTTGACAGGTGCTGGTTTTCCAGTGTTTACAGGTCAAGGGGCAAGATTGCAAAGAGCATTAATTAATTTTTTCTTAGATGAAGCGAGTAATGCTGGCTATACTGAGTATGTGCCGCCACTAATGGTCAACGAAGATTCTGCAAGAGGTACTGGTCAGCTGCCAGACAAAGAAGGTCAGATGTATTATGTTACAGAAGATGATCTCTATTTGATTCCGACTGCTGAAGTGCCACTGACTAATATATATAGAGATGTCATATTAAAGGAAGAGGATTTCCCAATTAAGATGTGCGGTTATACACCTTGTTTCCGTAGAGAAGCTGGATCTTATGGTGCAGATGTAAAGGGTTTAAATCGTGTACATCAGTTTGATAAGATAGAAATAGTGCAAGTAGAACATCCTGATAAGTCATATGATACATTGATGGATATGTGTAACCATATTGAAGGTCTATTGCAGAAATTGGAACTGCCATACCGTATACTGCGTTTATGTGCTGGAGACCTGGGTTTCGCAAGTGCACTTACATTTGATTTTGAAGTGTACTCTGCGGCGCAGAAAAGATGGCTAGAAGTTAGTTCTGTTTCTAATTTTGAGACTTTTCAGACGAATAGGCTGAAGCTTCGATATCGTAATGAAGAAGGTAAAACAACCTTAGCACATACGCTCAATGGTAGTGCCTTAGCGCTTCCACGTATCATAGCTGCCTTACTTGAAAATAATCAAACAAGTGACGGAATCACTATACCTGACGTCTTAAGAAGGTACACAGGATTTGATAAAATAAAGTAAAAAGGAATATATGTTTGGATATATGGTAATCATGGGTATCTCATCTCTTATAGGGATGGGACTTAGTGGTAAATTAAAAAGTACGTTTGCCAAATACTCACAAGTGCCACTGAGATCTGGAATGACTGGTGCTCAAGTAGCAAAAAAGATGATGGATCACTATGGTATATATGATGTAAATATAGTACAGGGTAAAGGAATGCTTACTGATCATTATAATCCAAAAACAAAAACGGTATCACTTTCGCCTGCAGTATATAATGGTAACTCCATAGCATCGGCTGCGGTAGCAGCTCATGAGTGTGGTCATGTAGTTCAGCATGCTGAGGCGTATAGTATGTTGACGATGAGGTCTAATTTGGTGCCCCTAGTACAAATGAGTAGTAAAGTACAGCAAGGATTGTTTTTCGCTATGGTTGCAGGATTAGCAGCTGGTGCATTTGGAAATTATCTTATGATGGCTTTAGCGGCTACATTTGGCGTGACGGCATTATTTAGTTTGGTTACTTTGCCAGTAGAGTTTGATGCAAGTAATAGAGCTTTGGCTTGGATTGAAGATGCGGGTGTAGCACATGGTGCAGAATTAGATGGTGCTAAAGACTCACTTTGGTGGGCAGCTATGACATATGTTGCTAAAGCAATGTCTTCATTAGTATTATTTTTATTTATTTTGCTGCAGATGATGGGAAGTAGAGACTAACGGTATAAAAGACGATAATTTTTAAGTTTAATATTATGAGCGAATTTTTAGAAGAAACAATAATGGAAGGTGATGATGACATGCATAAGTCATTAGAGCACCTGGCAGCAGAATTAACTAAGATCCGTGCAGGAAAGGCATCTCCAGCAATGCTAAGTAGTGTAATGTGTGATTACTATGGTACACCTACTCCTATCTCTCAGGTAGCCAATATGGGTACTGCAGATAGTAAAACGATCACGATCCAACCATGGGAAAAAGGTATGCTCGCAGTTATCGAGCGTGCTATTTTTGAAGCCAACCTTGGACTTACACCTATGAATGATGGTGAGTTTATTCGTATAAGCGTACCACCTATGACTCAGGAAAGACGTAAGGATCTTGTAAAGCAATGTAAAGGTATTGGAGAAGATACTAAAGTTAGCCTTAGAAGTATTCGTCATAAATTGATGGATGCCATCAAGAAAGAAGTGAAAGAAGGGTATCCAGAAGATGCAGGTAAGCGTAAAGAAGAGCTTGTAGATGATAAGGTAAAATCATATACTAAGAAGATTGAAAGTCTGATAGACGCTAAAGAAAAAGATATCATGACCGTTTAGTGTATTTGCGCAGCAAATATACGTACCGTGAAGTCAGGCAGTGTTTCGCAGAAGCAAGTTGACTTCACCACGAAAAAATCGGATGATTGGAAAATTAGTCAGAAACAAGTTGACTAATTAGTAGCGTTGTAACCTAAAAGGCTTAAAGTCCTTAGTAAGTTTCAATTTAAGATTAGATACAAAATAGAAGCAATCATAAGGACTCTTCTGACATATGTATGTTAGAAGGGTCTTTTTTTATAATTAATAAACAAAGATCAATAATATGGATATCAATGAAATATCAAATACGGCTATTAAAATGGCTATTGAATATGCACCAAAAGTCTTGATGGCAGTATTGACGCTCATCATAGGGTTTTGGATTATCAAGAAGCTTATGAAGGTTTTAGATAAGGCATTGATTAGTAATGGGATGGACCTTTCGTTGTCTAAGTTTCTATCATCAATAGTAAGTGCAGGTTTGAAAGTGATGTTGTTACTTTCTGTGGCTAGTATGTTTGGAGTGGACACCACTTCTTTTATAGCCATACTCGGTGGACTGATGATCGGTGTAGGTATGGCGCTTAATGGTAGTTTAGGTCAAATCGCATCTGGAGTGATGTTAATGATATTCAAGCCGTTCAAAGTAGGTGACTTGGTAGATATAGGAGGTGGTAACATTGGATCAGTTAACGCTATCAATGCTTTTAATACAGAGTTAGCTACACTGGATAATAAAAAGATATTTGTCTCTAATAGCAACGTGACAGGCAATACGATCACTAACATATCAGGTCAAGGAACTGTCGGTGTAGAGCTTACTTTCGGAATCGGATATGGGGATAATATAGATAAGGCTAGAGAAGTGATTCTTAAAGTAGGTAAGGATTGTCCCTATATATTAGATACTCCAGCACAAGGTGTTGTTGTGGCTAATCTAGGTGATAGTTCTGTAGATCTTGCTACTCGTCCATTTTGTAAGAGCGAGCATTATTGGGATGTGAAATTCTATATGACGGAACATGTCAAGAAAGCTTTCGATGCACAAGGTATAGGTATTCCTTATCCTACAATGGACCTTAATGTGAAACAGAGTTAGAATTAATGTAAAGGGACTACTTACAGTCTAATTGAAAATATAGAATCAGTAATGGGCTTGGAGGGTAATTCTTCAGGCTCATTTTTGTTAATGCCAAACTCGATCAGGGCAGCCTTCAAATATCAGATGATGCACCAAGAAAAAAGACAAATCCATATAGAATTTGTCTAGCACACAATTAGGTTTTTAGAGGGGTATTGTTTTTTACTTTATTAGAAGTAGGGTAGTGATGATAGATCGTTTCTAATAGATAGAAAAAAGTGAAATGCACTTGAAGATGAAAATCCTAATGAAACGGTTCGTTATTATTGGTTTGTTAATATCTAAATATAGTCTCTTTAAATGATTATCTAGTTTTTATCATTCAGGTAATGATCAAGGGTTAGTTATAAGTGATCAACGGTTTTTTAAAGACAACTTAATATTATGAAACTCAACGCCAACGTATGTTGTAACAAGTGTTTGCTGGATTATTCACTTGGTGCCCAATTGAAAACTGGTCTAGATTGACCAATTTTATCATCGTGGTCTGATATTTGAAGTGTAGATAAGGTTCAAGAAAAATAACAGATTTTTTTATTTATATCTGTTCGAAAATTAGATATGCAACCCTCACGATATCACAGGCTTTATACATTGAAATAATTAATATAACACATAACTTACTGAGTTATAGGTTAAAAACATATTGCGTATTTGCGTAATATGTAATATTTATCCCTATGTTTACATTCCCAAGCAGCAGTAGATGAAGAGAGTAACCCAATGAGTATCTTTCCCAAGAAGGTCTTATTTATTCTCGCAGAACAAACGTTCATGATGGTTCATAGTATCATATAGAAAGCTATGAAATTATACATCAGAAACGTTAACGATAATGCTTATACCATTATTGATGAAAAAAGAACTTGAAGTGTCAACATAACCATTGATACATCACACCTTACACAAGGAGGATTCTTTTCTATTTATATAGATAAGGTGAAGTTTTTGAAGAAATGAAAAATTCGTACTACCCAAACGAAATGGAAGAATATGGCTGTAAAATCTACAACTAAGAAAAAAACAAGGAAGGCAAAAAAAGGTAAGGTGCAGGATGACAGACTGCGCAAGATCGCTGGTATAGTATGCTACATGTTAGCCATCTATCTTGCGGTAGCATTCATATCTTATATGTACACTTGGAAAACTGACCAAGACAAAGTGCTACAGTTTAGCTGGGAGATCATGATGCAAGGAGATCTTACTGTATCTAACTGGCTCGGTAGACTAGGAGCCTTTGTTTCTAATGCTTTTTTCTATTGGGGTTTTGGATTACCTTCTATCGCATTCGTTTTCTTACTATTTAAACTAGGTACTGACCTTATAAAGAAGAGGTCGTTACAGCATTTCTTTTATAAAGCTAAGGACGCTTTATTGTGGATTGCATTCCTTTCACTTGTGCTCGAATTTTTATTTAGAGGTAGTGATTTTACATGGGGTGGTGCATTTGGAGAGAGCACATGCCTATGGCTGATCAATTTTGTTGGATCAGTAGGTTTATTTTTCTTATTACTATTCAGCCTTATAGGCTTTGTCATCTGGCAGTTTAATCCTCAGATGAGTCAAATACAAGCAATGATACCAGGCGGAGCAAAGATATCTTTTGATACTATGCCTTTCGCTGATACGATTAACCGATTCCTTAGTAGTCTAGCTACCGATGAGTCCGAAGAGAAAGTAGTAAAGTCGACCGCTTCTGCTACTTCTTCTAAAGACGACTCAAAGAGTTATACTGCATTGCGTCCTTCCCAAGAGGACGAGGCCCACAATGGTGCCATTCCAAAAACCACTATTAGTACTGATGGACAGGAAGCTCCAGGATCTGCTTTAGATTTTGAGCTGCCTGAGCCATCTGCTACTAAGCGCATTCGTAAACCTAAGTATGACCCTTCTTCTCTTGAGATGGAAGTGGCAGCTATTCCAGAAGAGCCGAAAGCAAAATCTACTTTAGATTTTCACGATGAGATAGTAGGTGATCCGATTGAGCGGAAGACAGTTGAATCTGGAGCAGCAGATAAGCTAGAGGTTAACAAAGAAGAAGATACTAGTCAACCATATGATGAGAAGCTTGATCTAGCGAGCTATATACCTCCAAAGATCGAATTCTTAGAAGAGTATGCGGATAGAAAAGTAGAAATCGATAGAGCAGAACTCGAATCTAATAAAGATCAAATTATCGAGACGCTTCTTAATTATAAGATTGAAATCACAAAAATACGTGCTACAATCGGACCTACTGTGACGCTCTACGAAATCGTACCTGCGCCAGGAGTAAAGATAAGTAAGATTAAGAATCTAGAAGATGATATTGCCTTATCTCTAGCAGCATTGGGTATCCGTATTATAGCTCCGATACCAGGAAAAGGAACTATCGGTATAGAAGTGCCTAATAAGAAACCTCAGATCGTAAGTTTTCATGAGGTGGTTACTACAGATAAATTTCAAGCGAGTAAGATGGCATTGCCAATCGCACTCGGTAAGACGATATCTAATGAAGTATTCGTAGCCGATCTAGCAAAGATGCCTCACCTCCTAGTAGCAGGAGCCACTGGACAAGGTAAATCGGTAGGAATTAACACGATATTGATGTCTTTATTATATAAGAAGCATCCATCGCAGGTGAAACTAGTATTAATAGATCCTAAGAAAGTGGAGCTATTCCCATATGCTAGTTTACATAAGCACTTCTTAGCATTTTTACCAGATCAAGATGAACCTATCGTAACGGATACTACTAAAGCAATACATACGCTGAATTCCCTATGTATGGAGATGGATGCTAGGTATGACTTGCTGAAGAAAGCTAGAGCGCGTAACTTAAAAGAATATAATGATAAGTTCTGTGCACGTCGACTCAATCCAAATGACGGTCACAAGTTCTTGCCATATATAGTGTTAGTAATAGATGAGTTTGCCGATCTTATTATGACAGCAGGTAAAGAAGTAGAGTTGCCTATAGCAAGGTTAGCTCAGCTAGCAAGAGCGATTGGTATTCACTTGATCATCGCCACACAGAGACCATCTGTAAATATTATTACAGGTATGATCAAAGCCAACTTCCCAGCAAGATTAGCATTTAAGGTTACTAGTAAGATCGATAGCCGAACAATACTAGATGCGGGTGGGGCAGATCAGCTGATTGGTAAAGGTGATATGCTACTTAATATCGGTAGCAATATTGTAAGGTTGCAATGCGCATTTGTAGATACTCCAGAAGTAGAAAGAGTAATCGATCACATCTCTGACCAACAAGGATATGGAGAGCCATTCTACTTGCCTGAGTTTGTAGGTGAGGAAGATCTTAGCAAAGATGGATCTAGTCTCAAGTTCTCAGATTTAGATAGTATGTTCAAAGATGCTGCGATGTTGATCATAGGTAGTCAGCACGGATCTACTTCCAGTATACAACGTAAGTTACAACTAGGGTACAATCGTGCCGGCCGTATTATGGATCAGATGGAGCAAATGGGTATTGTTGGTCCAGCAAAAGGCTCGAAGCCAAGAGATGTATTATTCTTTTCAGTAGAAGAGTTTGATCATTGGTGGACGGAGAAAAGTAAGCAATGATAACAACCTGTTATCTCGCTAATTAAAACAGACACAAACACGATATTAAAAAGAAAACAAACACAGTTAACCATAAAAGGGGTGGAAACCTAGTATGGAAGATGTAGGAGAGCAAGACATTTCCCAAAAATCTCAAGCTCGACTCATCTTGACGCTGAAAGACTCTGAACCGGTCATAAGCACCTACAATATTTCACCTATCAAAGTTGTGCCAAATTACCAAATGCATTAGTGCAGGAGATATGGTACAGCACTCAGGAACAGTAAATCCGATTTCTCTGTAGAGCATAACGTGGCTCTCGAACCTGATAATGAAACAGGGCAAGCCTAACCAGCTTGCCCACTTTTTTTGCTTTTTTTTGAAATATTGTTTTTTTTTGATTTGGTGATTGGACGTGGTTTTGTAGATCAAGTAGTAATTGTGAATCGATTATGGGTATTTGGTTATATTTCACTACTTTTAATTCAAGATAATATTCAAATCAAATGCTCTTTTCCCCAATAGTCATACTACAGCTATTCTGCGCATATCAGATTTACAGTAAGGGGCACGAACCATATTGGTATTTCGTGGTATTCTTTTTACCATTAATAGGTTCTCTCATTTTTCTTTATGTAACCATATTGAGGAAGTTAAACGTCGATGATGTAACTTCATCTATCAAGAATGCTTTTTCCGAAGATCCAGAATTGGATAAACTAAAGAAAGAGCTTGCCTTTTCGGATACGATGAAAAATAGATTGAATCTCGCTAATGCATATTTATCTAGGGGAGAAGGCGAAAAAGCCGAGCAAGAGTTTGAATCATGTCTCAAAGGATTGTTTCGTGACGATCCTACCATTCTGATTAAGTTATTGCACGCACTCTATATACAAGGGAAATATAAAGAAGCTGTTGAAGTCGGAAGTAAGCTAGTTCAAGATCCACTATTTAAAAAGAGTAAAGAGAGAATCTCTTACGCTCTGTCATTGGGGCAGTTAGGTTTGGATAAAGAAGCGATCAAAGAGTTTGATGTAATGAACACGCCGTACTCTAATTATGAACATAGATTAGCGTATGTAAATTTTCTAAAAAGTGTAAATGATACGGTCGGTGCAAAATCTTTGTTGAGTACGCTATATGCAGAAATGGATCAAATGAATAGTACCGAAAAGAGAATTAATAAGGATGTGATAAAGAGGATTAAGCAAGTAGTTATATAAAGAAATATTCAGGATATTTTGCTGTAGCTCAATCGTAATGAGAATGTTGTCTTTGTAATCAAGGAGTATGATAAATGCACTCTTGGAATTACTTGTGTTAGGATGTGTCTATGTGAGGCCTGCGAATTACGTAACATAAAAAATCGGTATGATGAAAATCAGTGTTGTAACTGATGTACATCATGTATGACTAGTGTGAATAATCTGAAATTAGTACCTGTATTCAGAAAGTGAATTATAACGTAATAAAAAACAAACAACAGATGAATAAGAAAATATACATGAGTGATTTGCACTTTGAACATAAGGTATGGAAAAGCCAAATGGAATTTCAAAAAAGTGAATTGGATTTTTTTGTAAAAAGATTATCAGAAGTTGCCAATAGATGGACTGATAAAGATGTACTGAAGCAAGTTGAGCATTTTCAAAATGTTTTCAAAATTCAGAATAATCAATTAGATGAATTGTTACATGATATACATGTACACGAAGACGAACTTGTAGATCGTACTTTAGAAAATCCAGTAGCGATTGATCATGTGCATTTTGAAGATCATACTAAGCAAAGGGAGCAGATAGAAACTCAAAATAAAATATTCGCTGATTTGAAAGCGGAGTATATGGACTTTTTAAGAGAGTCAATGTAATAATGAAAAGCCATGCATAAGTTGCATGGCTTTTTTTTTGTTGAATTTCTAAGTGTAATTGTTAAAATAAAGGAATGTATTTTATGTCAACTAATGAGTAAAGTTGCATCTATCTCTATAAGTGTGGGATGTTGTTAATTGTTATTGTCGCAAAGTTGAGTGCTTACTTGTGCGAAGTTGCTTATAGGTTTATAAGAAATCTCATTTCAAATATTAGTCAGGGTATAAAAAAGGAAGAACCAATCTTGATTCTTCCTTTTTATATATTAGATTTTAACCTGTGATCTTACAGTGCATTAGCAATTGATCTTCTCAATTCCTTAGTGTTTTTCAGAGGGTAAGTAGTGTACTTTCTCAATGCATATACAAAGTCTCCTTGCTTAGCAGGAGAGACTAAAGCAGAAATAGCATCAATGCCAAATTTGTGGATAGAGCTATTATATTCATGGAAAGATACCTGCATCATATTCTCGGCCTGTGGCAGATCTTGGTGGCCTTTTTCTTTCATTCTACTTACTCTAAGGTGAAGTGACTCAGCTAAAAATATATGAATCACGATATCTGAAAGATTCATTAATATTTCTTGCTCTTCTTTTAGGTCGAGTTTTCCTCCCATCGCTTTTTGAGCGGCAGTTCCGAGAAGCATTAGTAATACTTTTTTGTATTTCGCTATAGAAGCGGCCTCTTCCGGATATGATCCATCTGTGGCATAGCTTGCTTCTTTTCCTTCGGTCAATTCCGATTGTATAGCGAGTGCTGGGGTAGCGATATCTAGTTGTCCTTTCATGGCAAGTTTGAGTATGCTACTCATTATTACCATACGGTTGATTTCATTTGTTCCTTCGAATATTCTGTTGATACGAGCATCTCTATATGCTCTTGCTGCGAATCCTTCTTCAGAGTAACCCATTCCGCCATGTATCTGTACGGTCTCATCTACTACATAGTCTAACGTTTCGGATCCATCTACTTTTATGATAGAGCATTCTATAGCATACTCTTCTGCAGCTTGTAATTTTGCCATCGAGGTATCTACACCTTCAGACTTAAGGACGGCTATACGGTCATTGATTAAAGAAGAACATCTATATAAAGCACTTTCCGATGCGAATGTTTTAGTGGCTTGTTCTGCCAATTTGTGCTTGATTGCTCCGAAGTCAAATATTGGTTTTTTGAATTGCTCTCTCGCTTTCGCGTATTCTACGGACTTAGCAGTTAACACTTTAGACCCGCCAATCACAGATGCTCCTAATTTAAATCTTCCAGTGTTGAGTACGTTAAATGCAATCTTGTGTCCTTTCCCCAATTCACCAAGTAGGTAATTGGCAGGCACTTTTACGTTTTCAAAGTATATCTGTCTTGTTGACGATCCTTTGATACCTAATTTTTCTTCTTCTGCTCCTAATGTAAAGCCTTCCATTCCTTTATCGACTATAAAACCAGTAAAGCCATGTCCAGGAACCTGTGCGAATACAGTGAATACATCCGCAAAGCCTGCATTGGTGATCCACATCTTTTGTCCATTAAGTACATAATGAGATCCATCTTCAGATAAGACTGCGGTTGATTTAGCGGATAAAGCATCCGACCCACTGCTTGGCTCTGTAAGACAGTAAGCGGCTTTCCATTCTCCTGCAGCTAGCTTAGGTAAGTACTTATCTTTTTGCTCTTGGCTACCAAAGTATAGTATTGGTAACATACCGATTCCTGTATGTGCATTGTACGTCACAGAGAAGGATGATGCATTTCCAATCTCTACACCAATAATAGTATTAGAATTGAAATCCATATCCATGCCGCCGTACTGCTCAGGCATATGAGTACCCATAAACCCTAATTCACCAAATTTTTCAACGAGAATAGAGGCTATGTTATCTTCTTGCTTCTCCATTTTTGCCACATTAGGAGTGATCTCTTTGGCAATGAAATCTCTAACCGTGTCAATTATCATATTTTGCTCTTCTGTAAAATCTTCTGGAAAGAAGCCCTCAGAGTTGTTGGTAGGTTTGATGAGGAACTCTCCTCCCTTTAGCGATCGATTCTTAGCGACTGTTGTGGACATAGTAATGGTATTTATATTATAGTTGTACAATAATTTAACTCAAAGTTAAATAAATAATTCTAAAGATTCCATTATAATTTTGTAATTGTAATTAAGTATCTGATTTTGTGTTGTTTATGTTAATTTTTTGAGTTAACTTCTAGTATAGTTGTTGCGTAGGTAGGTGCTACTTAGTGCTGATAGTAAGAGTAGTATGTATGCAGATAATTTGTATGTAAGCTATTATGATATTAGTCGATTTATTATGATGAAATACTAGTTGCTTATTTGCTTGAGTTTATTTACTTTTGCAATCCCTTAAAATGAGGGTTTATTAATTACATAACAAATACACGGAGATACATGCTTATCATCAATGTAAAGGACGAAGAGTCAATAGACAGAGCACTTAAGAGATACAAGAGAAAAGTTTTCTCAACAGGTATCATTAAAGAAGTAAGAAAAAGAAAGACTTACACTAAGCCATCTGTTGCTAGAAGAGAGCAAATAATGGGAGCAGCATACAGACTTGGTAAGTTTGGAGCAGCTAATAGTAACAGATAGTCAAGGCTATTTTGATTGCAGGGCTTCTAGGATTGAAGGATACATTGGTGTCTAGAATTCCTTAGATTAAAGCTTATGTTTTCAAAAGTCAAGAAGATCTTTGGTTACAACTGTTTCTGAATGTTTTAGAGATGCTATGTATCATAAAACTTGTAACGGAGCTTAATCGTTTGTAATCAGATTCTGTTTTTAAGAAGGATTTCGTAAAAGTAGAATTACTATTCCAATAAAATATACAAGGGGCAATCGGCTTAAGGCTGATTGACCCTTTTTGCGTTAATAAGGAATCATCCTTTTTCGCAATACTGAGATATCAGTGGACATTCTTTAATTATTCATTTAGAAGCTCTTAGAGCGATTATCTATCAGATCATTGATCGTACAGTGATATAGCGCTGAATCATGAATAGGTTCGCTTATACAAGGACTACTACTATATCAAAGTTGGATTACACACACACACACACACACACACACACACACACACACACATTCACAAACAAAACGCACACTTGAGTGTGTTGACAGCTAGTTTGTGTAGGGAAGATTGAGTGTCTTATGAGTTTTATTTTAGATAGAATAAGACTAGGTCGTGGTGTCAAAAAAAAATAGGGACCGTCCATGTGGACAGTCCCTATTATAGGAATTTTACTTATGATTATAAGTTGTTAATGCTTAGAAATCAGTTTAGTATCTGTTTTCACACCATTGTTAACTTCTAATATATACATGCCAGATTCTAAAAGAGACATATCGTAATTGAAATCATTGATTTTATCAAATGCTCTGTGAGCAATTAGCTTACCATGAATGTTGTATAGTGACATTTCAGAAAGAAACTCTTCTGAACTTACCGTTAGCAGGTTTGATACAGGATTAGGGTATACATTGAATTCTAATCCTGGTTCTAAATCAGAAACGCTAGTTACTACAGCTTCACCTACAGTAAAGTTATCCATCTCCATAGAGAATGCATAAGTACTTGGCCAGATAACGCTCTCTACAAGAATCGCTTGAATTTCAGTGTAGTCATTTTCTAGAATAGAACCATCCCAATCTGGTAAACCGAATTGGTTAGCAATATTGTAAGTTAATGTATGCCATTCACCATCTGCAGGTACGTTTTTCTGGATCGCAAGAAACTCTCTTTGTAAAACACCATCTGCGTTAGGTCCCCAAGGAGAAACTAAGAAAGGAACGCTATCTACTTCGATACCGTCATAGGTTGCACCAGCTTCTACTTTTACATCAAACTCAATATATGGCTTACCTGAGATGTCAAATATTAAATTTTCATGAGCAGTAAAGTTGTAAAACTGACCATCATAGAAGTTGACCATGTTCACCACATTTTTGAGTACACCATCTTCTTGACTTACATCAAAAGCAGGAGTGCCATCTTCAGCAGCTACAGTATTAGGTCTCCAAAGATCAAGGCTTACCATCTCTTCAAAATCTTCTGTATAAGACGTCACGACAGTAGGAGGAACTATCGGAGCCGCATCATCACCTACAGTAAAGTTATCCATCTCCATAGAGAATGCATAAGTACTTGGCCAGATAACGCTCTCTACAAGAATCGCTTGGATTTCAGAGTAATCGTTTTCAAGGATAGCACCATCCCAATCCGGTAAACCAAACTGGTCCGCGATATTGTAAGTTAAAGTATGCCACTCACCATCAGCCGGTACGTTTTTCTGGATTGCAAGAAACTCTCTCTGTAAAGCGCCATCTGCGTTAGGTCCCCAAGGAGAAACTAAGAAAGGAACGCTATCTACTTCGATGCCATCATATGTTGCGCCTGCTTCTACTTTTACGTCGAAAGC
>CALKJD010000124.1 GCA_937995755.1 uncultured Saprospiraceae bacterium
CTAAATGTATTATCGTCTGATGGTAAAGCATTCACGCTACTTACTACACCCGCGTCAAGTTTTACACCTACTCTACCTATGATAGATTTACCGGTACTTGTAGAAGCTAAGACTACGTGAGTCGCTCCTACTGCTTTAGCTTGACTAGCGATAGCTGTCGCATATTGCTGACTATCTACATGGTCAAACGCTCCATTGGCGTCATGCATTACTTTGCTTGCTCCAAATTGCCCTAGCTGAGCAGGATTGTCACAGCTGCCAAGCACTAGTGCTACACATTCGCTACCTTTCTGAGCAGCTAGTTTTGATGCATAATAGACTGCTTCTTGAGCTGTCTTTTTAAAATTTCCTTTTGTTGATTCGGCTAATACTAATACTGCCATGATATATTGTGTTTTATCTAATTCTATAATGGATGTAATGATGAGAGTTCGAGCGACTATATCGCTTTAGCCTCTTCATGTAGAAGTCGCACTAGTTCGTCCATGTTTTCTGGATCTACCAATTTAACTCCTGATTTAGCTGCAGGTAGTTTATAACTTACTGCTTCTACATGTGCATTTGCTTCTACAGCTGGAACTACATTTAGTGGTTTACGCTTTGACATCATAATACCTTTCATATTAGGTATTCGCTGCTCTGCTAATCCCTTAGCTGCAGATATTACACAAGGTCCTGAGACAGCAGCTACTTCTACTCCACCTTCTATTTCTCTTGTGATTACAGCAGTATCACTTTCCATCTCTAAGTGAGAGGCATAAGATACATATGGAAGGTCTAGTAATTCTGCTACTATAGCTCCTACTTCAGATCCATTATAGTCAATAGTTTCCTTACCTGTAAAGATCATATCGTACCCAGCATCTTTCGCATGTGCGGCGATTTGCTTAGCGACAAATAATGCAGATCCTACTTCTTCAGCATCTACTCTTACCGCATCGTCTGCGCCAATAGATAATGCTTTACGAATGATGATATCGTTAGCTGAACTACCAACGTTAATTACAGTCACAGTTCCTCCTAATTGCTCTTTGAGCTCGATCGCTCTAACGAGTGCATACCATTCATCATATGGATTAAGGATGTATTGTACTCCGTCCGTATTAAACTGAGTATCATTGTCTTTAAAACTGATCTTCGCAGTCGTCTCAGGAGTTCTGCTTATACATACTAACAGCTTCATATTATAGTTTTATATTGATTTGTAAGTGTCTTATTATAAGTGTGCAAATATAAGGGGCTTAACGTCTTATTCTGCTATTCAAATGTCATAATCACAAACTAAATGCGAACATAACGGTTGCAAATATACGTCATTTTTATAAAAACTATACTCTGAGTTAAGTTTCTAACTTAAAGAAATAGACTTACAGTGTCATGAATATTTAGTAATTCATTAATATTATTTTCATTTTACATTAAATGAAAAATTAATCAAATTGCTTATCTATGCAAAGAGATACACAGAATGCCCTGCCCCTAGCGTCTTTGTACTATTCATTACTTAACTTAAAATCTAATCAAATGAAAAAATCATTATTAGTATTACTGGTTGCTTTCACAGCAACATTAGTATCAGCACAGAGAGGTGCAAACAGAAACAATGATGTAGATGAAACTACAGAGACATTTCTAAGAAAAGGTCGAATCTTAATCGAAACAGGTTACAATCTTGTAGGTGGATTACCCATCGGAGGAGGTTCAGGGTTGACTACAATATCGGATGGAGAGAATTCATTCTCTGGTATTGGTTTTAATGGTGGGTATTTTGTAAGTCAAAACTTTGCATTAAAATTAAATTATTCCAATTTGGGAGATGGTGGAAATTCTATATCTTCCTTTGGAATAGGAGCTAAATATTATATCGCAGGAAAAGTACCTATTGACTTCAGTTTAGGAACCTTCTCAGGTGGCGGAGATAGTGAAGGTTATGGAACATTGGCTATTGGATATGGAGTGAAATTAGCAGAAAATATTAATCTAGAACCATCATTAGGATTTTTTGGAAATAGTGATGATGCAATTACTACGTTCAGTCTAAATTTTGCTATGTTTTTATAACTCATACAAGATCTAATAAGGAATAAGGCTATTTTACTTACTGTAGAGTAGCCTTATTTTTTTGTATTTTGCTTTGCTGTATACATTTAGATAATTCCTTTCGCGATCACTTTGAAATTTTACTCTAGCTTTACAGCTTACTTAGATACTTACACATGACAGCTACATCACAAAGATTAGAATACCTCAAAACCTTATTAGCAGAAGATCAAGATGATAGCTTTGTAAAATATGCCATTGCTAAGGAATATGAAAAGCTTGATGAGTTGAAAATTTCAATTGAAAAATTTGAGGAGCTTAGAAAAGAAGATCCTGATTACGTAGGATTATACTATCACTTAGCACATATATACACGGAAATCGATGAAACTGAAAAAGCTTTAGAAGTATATGATGCAGGGATTTACGTAGCAAAAGCTCAAAATGATTTGCATGCATTATCAGAACTGAGAAATGCTAGAGTGAATGCGGAAATCTAAGACGCAAAGGCAACAATGATTATAACGTGGTGATCAGAAGAATCCAAGCCTCAATTAAATTGCTATAATACCTTCAAATACTTTTACCGCAGGACCTATCAGATAGATATCGACAAAGGCGTCTTCGTGTTTTTTGCACCTTACGGCTAATTGTCCACCTTTCGTGTTGATCTGTACTTCATACTCTCCATTGGGTTGATTAGTATGTAATAAACTTGATAATGCCACGGCCACTGTACCTGTACCACATGAGTAAGTTTCGGCTTCTACACCTCTTTCATATGTTTGCATACTTACAAGCTCTTTATTGATCTCAGCTATATTGACATTTATACCTTTTGCATTATAAGTATCATTATATCGTATTGTACTTCCTTCTTTTTCAATATCTATCTGGTCGAGCTGATCAAATCTTACATAATGCGGAGATCCTGTATCCATTACGTAAGCCTCACCATCTCTAGTTACACCAGGTACAGAAGTCATAGAAAGAAATACTTTATCTATGTCAATGATCGCACGATGCAACCCATCGACAGCCATAAATTGCATGCTTTCACCTTTGATCCAATTTTGGTCGTATGCAAACTGGCTTATGCAACGTCCGCCATTTCCGCACATCGAACTAGCATTGCCATCAGAGTTGTAGTACTTCATATAGAAGTCTGTTTTGGCATCTTCTTGAAGTAATATCAAGCCATCTGCACCTACACCAAATCGGCGACTACACCAAGCTTCAATGGTCTTTTGATTCAATAGTGTCTCTATATGCTTATCACGATCTTCTATCATTATGAAGTCATTAGCCGTACCATGATATTTGTAAAACTTGATGTGCGTCATTGGTGTTGGGTTATCTAGGTTTCGTATCAATTCTACTGTATTTGCAAATATATAGATTTCATACGTTCTGTTCCTGAATAAAATATTCATTTATAAATGAAGGAGATTTTATACTTTATCGTTATTTATCAGCACTTTACACATTATATATCATCATTATATATTACTTTTGTCTTCTAGTCGTATACTACAGATCGTCAATTCCACATTCTATACATATAACTATTGCACCACTAGTATACCTCTTATACTCAAATAGATACACGCTTATGAATACTCCTAAATTACTCATCTTAGTTACTTGTACCTCATTATTGACAGCAGCGCTTACTGTAGGTGTATATCATACATTAGTGCAACCAGAGCAGATAATCTATGAAGCAGCAAGAGGTAAGGCCATTCAAGCCGCTGAGCGTGAGATTAATCTTTCTCCTAGATTTAAGCAATTGTATACTTCGACCACGCCTACGAATTTTATTTCTGCAGCTAATGATAGTAGAGAAGCGGTAGTATTTATCAGATCGTTGACAAAGCTTGAAGGTGGCAATGCTCTTAATAGAGATTTAAGTAGTTCAACTGGTTCAGGTGTGGTCATATCGAGAGATGGATATATCGTAACTAATCACCATGTAATTGAAGGAGCCGATATCGTAGAAGTGACACTCAATAATAATAAAGAATATATTGCAAAAGTTGTTGGCTCAGATACGCAGACTGATATGGCCGTACTTAAGATAGAAGCCGATCAGATGCCTTATATGCTATTTGGAAATAGTGATTCATTGCAAGTTGGCGAATGGGTATTAGCTGTAGGTAATCCATTTAGACTTCAGAGTACAGTTACTGCAGGTATAGTAAGTGCCAAAGGAAGAAATATTGACGTCTTTGAAGATAGATCAGGAATAGAATCATTTATACAAACTGATGCAGCTGTTAATCCAGGAAATAGTGGTGGAGCACTCATTAATACTAAAGGAGAACTGATTGGTATTAATACTGCGATCATGACTTCAAGTGGTCAATATGAAGGGTTTTCATTTGCTGTGCCCTCTAATCTAGCTCGCAAAGTAGTAACGGATCTCATGGAATATGGTGCGGTACAACGAGGATGGATGGGTGTAGAGATATCTAGTGTTACCAATCAATTGGCAGAAGAGAGAAGATTGCCATCAGTTGCTGGTGTATATATTACCATCGTGAATAGAGGAAGTGCGGCACATGATGCAGGGCTTACGGGTGGAGATGTCATACTAAGTGTCGATGATGTAAATACTAATACGCTATCGCAATTTATGGAACAAATAGGACGCCATAGACCTGGCGATAAGATCAACGTTAGCTATGTACGAAATGGCTTTATAGAAAATACTGAAGTAACGCTTAAAAACAAATTGAATAGTACTGATTTTGTTGCAGTCAGAAAAGATAAAGTACTTATTGATTTGGGCTTTGAATTAAGAGACTTGTCATCTTCTGAACTGTCTAAAAATACAACTGATGGTGTCATGGTAGTAAGTGTATATCAAAACAGTATAGTTGGTAAGGCTAATGTAGAGCCAGGATACATTATTACTAAAATAAATAATATCGAAGTTACTGATGTACGTAAGCTCGTTGAGTATTTAACAAATCATACAGGAGAAATTATGCTGGAAGGATACTATGAAAACTATCCTGGATTATTTCCATATATGTTCAGAAACGATGGATAATATTTATTGAGATGGTAATTGATTTTTTATGAAAAATGAATTCAAGATATGATAAAAGTTTCTGTGATGTATCCTAATAGTCAGGATGTCGTATTTGATATGGACTATTATAAGAATATTCATTTACCTATGGTGTCCAAGGCATGCGGAGATGCTTTGTTAAGCTTAGAGTTAGACCTTGGTATAGGTAGTAGATTGCCAAGTGAACTTGCACCTTATGTAGCTATTGCGCATTTAGGGTTCGAGAGCATGGAATCTTTTCAAAACTCATTCGGCCCTCATCAAAATGAATTTGCTGCTGATGTAAAGAACTATAGCAATGTGCGTGGTAAACTTCAGATTAGTGAAATAATTACATTTTAACAACTACTACATATCATTTCTAAACCTTGATTTTTCGATTTAGAAATAATATGTAGCCATTGATTTATATTGTTAGATAGAAATGCAAGCAAATATTATTTAATGACGCTAATTCTCTGATACAGACTACCCTTTTTAGTTGTCAAATAAAGTATGTACAAACCATCTGTAAGAGATCTCATGTCTATTGCGTGATTATAACCAATGCTTTGTGGTTTCGATTGAAGTACACGTTTTCCATCAATGCTAATTAGTGAAATTTCTTCTAGGGTATTTGTCAGATCTAATAATTCAATTTGAAGGGTATTGGACACTGGATTTGGATACACTTTGATTTCTGTATCAGTAAGTATATCATCCACATCAGTGATCACAATCAAGAAGTCTTCTTCACAACCAGTAGCATCCATAACGTAAACAGTATTTTCACCATCTGGAAAATTTGTGAAATAACCATCCGTGTTAAATGATTCTCCATCTAGTGAATAACTATAATCACTGCCGATACCACCAATTCCATTTACATATAAAGTATCTGAACTTGTAAAATGCATTAACCCTATTTCAGGATAAGAACCAATGGTTACATTCTCAGTAAAATCTGATCCATTAGCGTCTCGTACGGTAAGGGTATACATGGCTGGAGTTAGACTTCCAAAAACGGATTCACTTTGAAATGCTCCGCCATTAATAGAATACTGAAACGGTCCTACTCCACCCATAACTCCAGTTACAATTATGTTCCCATTGTCATCTGAAAAACAGGCGTCAAGTGTAGTGATTACTATAGAGGTAATCGTTGAGATAGATAGATCAAAAGAAAATTCACATTCCAAGCTATCGACAATTGTAAGTGTATAATCTTGAGTCAAGTCAAGGTCCAAAATATTCTCCGATTGAAAGTCTACGCCATTAGTAGAATAACTATATGGCGCTGTTCCGCCCATAGCATCTATCACGACATCTCCCATATCTAAAGTATAACCGTACGTAATTGGTGTCGCTGCAGACACAGCTACATTATTAAACTCTATGATTTTACCTCCACCGTCTTTCACTGATATTGTATATGTTCCCTTAGGCAAGTTTGTGAAATTGTTCATAGATCCAAACGCGCTGACATTAAGACTATATTCATAAGGTTCTATTCCGCCTGATGCGACAGCAGTTATTGACCCATCTTGAACATTGGAACAATCTAAATCCACAATAATGATTTGAGCACTTAACGTTTCTATGTTTAGATTTACCGTTTTACTTAATGTGCAATTATTGGCATCTTTGACTGTAATGACATAGTCGCCATTGTCGAGATCTGGAAATATACCTTCGATATCAAAGTTGACACCATCAATGCTGTATTCATATCCGCCAGCACCACCTTCAGCAGATGCATTAATTGAGTATCCTTCGATGTTTGTGTTTAAAGTAATTTGAACTGGTTCTACAATTGTTATTGGATCCGATTCTCTTTCAAGACCATTAGCATCTTTTACATATACGATATACTCACCAGAAGTCAATTCGTCAAACGTGGCTGCTTCTTGAAAATCAATATTATCAATACTGTACATATATGGTTCTAAGCCTTCGACAGCAGTGGCTATGATTGTGCCATCTGTACCTCCAAAGCAAGATACAGGTTTAGTTACATTGGCCACTACTTGAAAAGTATTTTCCAATATCGTTATTGATATATTTTCGTTTCTCAACCAATCACCAGAATTAGGGATCTGTACGTCTACAAAGAACTGATCTGCCATAGCTTCATTGTCACCATGCATATACGTTACGGATCCATTAGTAAGCTCTTCACCTGATATTAAAGCGCCTTCTACGAGTGCAAGAGTTCCTTTCATCAAGAAGCCTTCTTTTGGTAGTTGCGTTACATACAATATCAGAGGATCTGTAGCATTTACATTGAGTGCATTATTGTCAAATACTGCGCTACCTCTATTGGGCACAGTTATATTTTTACTGCCAACTGTGACTATATCCGTATATTCTATTTGTGTACAAGTTTCAATTGACCAAGAATTTATTTGTCCACCATCTTGCTGAAAGGCATCAATAATAGTCAATGTCCAATCACCAGTCACTGGTACATCAGTGAATATATCTAAGGCTTGAAATTCTCCTGCGATTGCCAGAGGATTACTACCACAGGTAGCCTCAAAATCAATCGCTGTAAGTGCTGCTGAATTTGTAAATGAAGCTAGAATATTGTCTCTAGAACAACCATCATCAGATGCAGGAAATCCTGGTCTATCAAACAAATCAAAGTCGATTCCGTTTGGAGACTCAATGCTCGCACTTAAATCCCCAGTCCATGAATGAGTGATATCTAATAAAACTTTTGCATTGCCAAAGGCAAACTCCTCAGGCACATTTATTACACTTTCTACAGATCCAACTTCTGAAGGAATCTCTACAGGGAAATCACTTGTATATTGAATGCAGCCATTATTTAATGTACGAAATGCTTGAGTAGTACTATACTCTCCTTCGTCGCAAGTAGAGATCGCTCTTACTTTCCAATAATAGACTGTACCCTCTTCTAGATTGGTCATAGTAATCGATGAAGAAGATGAAGTTGATGTCATCACTTGTTGAGTAAATTCAGGGGTAATGCTTAACGTAAGTTCGTAATTGCTTACACCATTTTGCGCATCCCATATAAATTCAACAGCCTCACCATTTACATCAGATATGCCATCGCTAGGACTAATTGGATTTGATTTTTGAAGGTCATTATTCTCAATAGTAATAGAAAAAATTTCATTGATCGTAAAGTTCTGAGCTGTAGACTCTAAAGTAGCTAAGTATGATCCTGGGCTTGCTCCTGACAACCCTGCAATCGTTATATCTACCATTGCTGGTGTCGTCACTATACTTTCAGATAGTGTAGCGGTGGCGCCCATCGGCAATCCAGTAACATTGAGACTTATTGCGTCTTCAAACGATACGATGGAAGATAAATTAGCTGTATAAACAAGTTCATCTTGACCACAGATGATTTGATCAAATGGTGATATGTCAACAGTAAATTCAGCAGTTATGCTAAAGTTCTCATCCGACATATCATAGAAAACACCATTTCCTACTACAACGACTCTTGCTTGATCTGTTGGAATGTCGGGTACTATGATTTCATGAGTACCATCGTTCATTACATTTTCACCAAGAACTATATCAAATGTTTGTCCGCCATCCGCAGATAAATATATATCTACTGTAGCGGCATTAATTGGTGCTTCTGAAGTGCCACTAACATTCCAATTTACTGTTTCTGTTTCAGAGGCTCTCCACGTCACGGCTGTATTAGGAGATGTAACTCTAAATGGACTTCCTGTATTAAATACTTGAACCTCCATGTCTACTTCACTTGTACATCCAACTATATTATTATTATCTCTCACTGTACATGTAAAGTTCAATTCTCTTGTAACTGTAGGTAATACTTCCCATGAACCGAATTCGTCTGTTCTACTTGGGAAAAATCTTCTCGAATCTACTGTTGGTGATACAGACCTAAATAAAGGCCCTATACTATTAGTTCCTTGTGGAGGCATTGTGGCCTCTTCATTATCCATTTGCTCCCAACAATAAGTAAGCATATCTCCATCTATATCTGTGGCTTCCGCAGTCAGAAAGAAAGTCGTACTTGCTG
>CALKJD010000125.1 GCA_937995755.1 uncultured Saprospiraceae bacterium
CAATTCTTACCAGTTGTACCACCTGAATTGCGTCCATTAGTACCATTAGATGGTGGTCGTTTTGCAAGTTCAGATTTGAATGATTTATATCGAAGAGTTATTATTAGAAATAATCGTTTGAAGCGTCTTTTGGAAATTAAAGCTCCAGAAGTAATTCTTAGAAATGAGAAAAGAATGCTTCAAGAGGCTGTTGATTCTCTATTTGATAACTCAAGAAAATCTAACGCAGTAAAAGCTGAAGGTGGTAGAGCATTAAAGTCATTATCTGATATTCTCAAGGGTAAGCAAGGTCGTTTCCGTCAGAATCTACTTGGAAAAAGGGTAGATTATTCTGGTAGATCTGTAATCGTAGTAGGACCATCACTTAAGTTACATGAGTGTGGTATTCCTAAAGGTATGGCAGCTGAGCTGTTTAAGCCATTCGTGATCAGAAAACTAATCGAGAGAGGAATCGTAAAGACTGTAAAGTCAGCGAAGAAACTTGTAGATAGAAAAGATCCAGTAATCTGGGAAATATTAGAAAATATATTGAAAGGTCACCCTGTAATGTTAAACAGGGCCCCTACGCTTCACAGACTTTCTATTCAGGCATTCCAGCCTACTTTAATAGAAGGTAAGGCGATACAGTTACACCCATTAGTATGTGGTGCATTCAACGCCGATTTTGATGGTGATCAAATGGCGGTACACGTACCGTTATCACATGCTGCCATTTTAGAAGCGCAGGTACTTATGCTTTCTGCTCACAACATGCTTAACCCACAGGATGGATCGCCAATCTCACTTCCTTCACAGGATATGGTATTAGGTCTTTACTATCTTACGAAAGTGAAGCAAGATAAAGTGAACAAAGTGCCAGGTGAGGGAATGACATTCTATTCAGCTGAAGAAGTACAAATTGCATATAACGAAGGTAAAGCAGATCTTCACGCACCTATCAAAGTGAAAGCTAGGGTAGAGGATGCTGAAGGAAATATGACAATTGACCTAGTAGAAACTACAGTAGGTCGTGTGATATTTAATGAGGCTGTACCTGAAATGATTCCATTTATTAATGAATTGCTTACAAAGAGAAATCTTAAGAAAGTAATTAGTGGAATTATCACTAGAACAGATTATGCTGTTACTGCTGAATTCCTAGATAAGATTAAGGAATTAGGATTTTACTGGTCATTCAGAGGAGGATTATCATTCAACCTTGGAGACCTTATTAATCCTACAGTAAAAGAACAAACATTAATAGAAGCTCAAGTTGAGGTAGACGAAATTTGGGAGAACTATAACATGGGTCTTATTACTGGTAATGAGAGATACAATCAAGTAATTGATAAGTGGACTTACGCCGATAATAAGATTACTGAAAACCTAATGACTGAATTAGCGGAGCACAAAGGAGGATTTAACTCGGTGTATATGATGCTTGATTCAGGAGCCAGGGGATCTAAACAACAGATTAAGCAGCTATGTGGACTGAGAGGTCTGATGGCTAAGCCGAGAAAGTCTGGTGATACAGGAGGTGCGATTATCGAGAATCCGATCTTATCTAACTTCCTTGAAGGTCTGTCAGTACTTGAATACTTTATATCTACTCACGGTGCGCGTAAAGGTCTTGCCGATACAGCCCTAAAGACTGCCGATGCCGGTTATCTTACGAGAAGACTAGTAGATGTATCTCAAGATGTAATTATCCGTGAAGTAGATTGTGCTACCCTTAGAGGTATCGAGACTACTTCATTGAAGGATAACGATAACGTGATTCAATCTTTAGCAGAAAGAATCAGAGGTAGATATACATTACACAATATCGTTCACCCAGTTACAGATGATATTATACTCGAAGCTGGTGAATATATTACAGATGATATCTCAACTTATATCGAGGATGAAGGTGTAGAAATGGTTAATATTAGATCTGTTCTTACTTGTGATAGTAAGGACGGTGTATGTACTAAATGCTATGGTAAAAATATGGCTACTGGTCGTATCGCTGAAAAAGGTGATGCTGTAGGTATTATTGCTGCTCAAAGTATTGGTGAGCCGGGTACACAGTTGACATTACGTACGTTCCACGTCGGTGGTATCGCTTCTGTAAGTAAGCAAGAAAGTGAATTAGTTTCTAAGTTTGATGGTATACTTGAGTTTGATAACGTAAAAGTTACTACTACTAAGGAAGGAGATAAAACTACAAACGTAGTATTGTCGAGATCTGGAGAAGTAAGAATCAAGGATCCAGAGACTGGGAAAGTATTCGTTACACATTATCTACCTTATGGGTCTGATCTTCATGTGAAGAACAAAGGTAAGATCAAGAAAGGTGACGTAATATGTGACTGGGATCCATTCAACGCGACAATAATCTCTGAATTTGGAGGTATAGCTCAATTTGATGATATCGATGAAGGTATTACATTCAGAATAGAGAGAGATGACCAGACTGGATATGCAGAGAAAGTTATCGTTGAATCTAAGAACAAGAAGAAAATACCTACGATTAAGATTGTATCTCCAGCAGGCGAAGAACTGAAGAGTTATAACTTACCTGTGGGTGCATATATCAATATCGAAGATGGTGCTGAAATATTAGCAGGTCAGAAGATAGTGAAAATTCCTAGAAAACTAGGTGGTGTACAGGATATTACCGGTGGTCTTCCAAGGGTAACAGAACTGTTTGAAGCGCGTAACCCATCAAACCCTGCTGTTACTGCGGAGATTGATGGTATCGTATCATTTGGTAAGATCAAGAGAGGAAACAGAGAGGTATTTGTTGATGATGAAAAAACTGATCAACGTAAGAAATACTTAATCAACTTATCTAAGCACATCCTTGTACAGGAAGGTGATTTCGTAAGAGCAGGTACTCAGTTATCTGATGGAGCTACTTCTCCACAGGATATACTTAAAATTAAAGGACCTTTCGCAGTACAGCAATACTTAGTGAATGGTGTACAAGAGGTATATAGATCTCAAGGTATCGCGATTAACGATAAGCACATCGAAACTGTTGTAAGACAGATGATGAGACGTGTATTGATCGAAGATCCAGGAGACACAAGTTTCCTAGAAGGAGAGGCTGTTGGAAGACATGACTTCTTAGATCAAAACGATTGGATCTACGATAAGAAAGTAGTTGAAGATCCAGGAGAGTCTAGCTCATTTAGAACGGGTCAAATTGTATCAGTAAGAGAACTCAGAGAAGAGAACTCATTATTGAGAAGAGAAGACTTGAAAACGATTTCAGTAAGAGATGCTATTGCGGCAACGTCAAGTACTCTACTGCAAGGTATTACTAGAGCATCTCTAGGTGTATACAGTTGGATTTCAGCTGCATCATTCCAAGAGACAACTAAGGTACTTAGTACAGCTGCAATCGGTGCGAAGAGAGATTACTTAGATGGACTTAAGGAAAATGTAATTGTAGGTAAAAATATTCCTGCAGGTACTGGTCTTAAAGAATTTAAAAATCTCTTAGTTACAGCGAAAAAGATAGAAGAGGTAGAAGATTTAGAAATAGAAGAAGCTGCAGAAGTATAAACTCTGTATAGCTTAGAAATACAAGTGGATAGCATCGTAAGATGCTATCCACTTTTTTTTTGCTTATACTATTGAGCAATAAATTTTATCTTTATTAATAAATAATCTATTGTAGTCATGTTTAAAGAGTTAATGAAAACATTTTTAATCGCTATTTTGGTAATGGGGATAATCACGGTGGCTTTGATATACTTTTTATAATTAGCAATCTTAGAAAATAGTAATAATTCATTTATCTACCATTGCCGTATCGTATTCAATATGTTATTTGCAGTTTTTGTAAATCCAATTAAAAAACTTAATAATTATGAATTGCAAAATCTTCATTTCATTAATTTTTATATTGTTGGGTATCGTTAACATAGGCTTGTCACAGCATAGTTTTGAAGTTGAATGTTCAGTAGGTGTTACGCATCCAAGTCTAAATCATAATCGGATTTCTCCGTTTGAAGGGGATATTAGTTTTAACGCACCTAACTTATTTACGAGTATTCGAATGTACCATGTCAAAGCAGAGAAAGATTTATTCTTTGTACAGCTATCTTATTCTCAAACTGGAACTATCAATCACGAAGTTTCTAATATGCGATTTCCCTTAGATGTTGACAATGGTACAGAGTCGAAATTAAACTCTTCATTCAATATGAGTTATATTGGTATTGGTGCAGGAACAAGTTTTACATTCAAGAGGAGTTTTTTTATTGATGGCAGTCTGAATTATATTAAGCATATTGACAATACCTTTGAGGATGTATTTTTTTCCGGTTGGGATCAATTGTCTACACCTACTGATGGTCAATTTCGTTCTTCTAATTTTTTGGGAAGTTTAGGAGTTGGATATAAATATGGAAAATTAAGTGTAAGGATAGGGTATGAGGATTACTTTAAGAAATACGAAATAGATTCGCTTTTTGGTGAGTCTACTAGTAAAAGTGACTTTAGTTTTTCAATTGGTTATAGAATTTAAGCTCGTTAAGTGAAGTCTCACTTCGCTCTAGCTAAGTACACGTCCATATAAAGATCGATATTCTTTACAATATGCTTTGCGATCATATCATATTCTATATTGATACTTGATCCCTCTACAACATCATGCATAGTAGTGTGCTCATATGTATATGGTATGATAGATACGCCAAAGGAATTTTCATCAGGGGATACAACCGTAAGACTAATGCCATTGAGTGTTACCGATCCTTTGCTTACGATCAAGTTTTTCTTTTCACTTGGCAGTGTAAATCGATAGTTCCAACTACCGTTGGCATCGTTGATGGATGTACATCTTACCGTGCCGTCTACATGGCCTTGTACAAAGTGTCCGTCCATACGCTTGTCGGCTGTCATAGCACGCTCGATATTGATATAATCACCTACTTGCCAAAGACCTAGATTAGTGAGCTTGAGTGTCTCCTGAATCGCTGTTACCACATAGGTGTCATCCTTGATAGATACTACAGTAAGACATACTCCATTGTGAGCGATACTTTGATCTATATAACTTTCTTTGGCAATCTCAGTCTGTATGGTGAAATGAATATTAGTACCTTCTTTCGCTATACCAGTCACTGTTCCTATCGTCTCTACTATTCCTGTAAACATGTATTGTGTATTATCCTCTTATGATATTAATATAACCTCTAAGGAGTTTAGATTGTTCTTGTTCGCCAGTGACTCTATTTTCTATCACTCTACAGGTATAAAGATATGTACCTGCAGGTACTTCGTTTCCATTCTCATGTGTCCCATCCCAATCTAGATTTGGATTGTCGGTGGAGAAGATTAAATTTCCCCATTCGTTAAATAGTTTAAATTCGACTCGACTGATAAACCTATTTATTCTAGGTATAAGCACGTCATTACTATTATCACCATTGGGTGTAAATACATTAGGTAATTCATACATGGGGCAATTATCAACACATACGATATTACTTAAGGCAGATTCGTTGCCAAGAGAGTCAAGACTGGTTACGCTATAGCAACCTAGTATTCCATTGTCTGGCATGTGTTCGTACTCTTGATCAGTATTACTGATAGTCTGTAGTAGTTGCAAGTCATCAATCAAGTTAGGGGCATAATAAATATTGTAACCCATTAGTTCTTCTCTTGATTCACATGGTGCTATAGGATTATTCCATTGCAGTAGATTGACAAAATCATCTAAAGGGGACTGACTATCCAATTGATCACAAATATTGCTGACCTCTAAAATCACTTCGCAAGGTGGTTCATTATCCAAAGGTGTGATGCATACATTTTGAGATCTATTCTTTAATGGGTCTTCGATATTATTAAGACCATAAGATCCAAATGCTTCTAGATAATAGCAATATGCTCTGTTATTTTCAACGGCACGATCAGAATACCCAACCTCACCATCAAATGTATTCAATAGTAATGTGTCATTAATATCATCAATTCTATAGAGGTCGTACTGATAGTTATCCCAAGGGTCGATTGCCGACCAAGATAGGTCTACTTTTCTATCTCCAGAGATAGCGGATGTATATATAGTTGACGCTTCTGCTGAAGTTCCGTATCCATTTGGTGTGTTACCTGTGGCGAGGTTTATTCGATAATTGTATTGATTATCGACAGTATTGAGATTGGTGTCTAAATAGTTAGTGTCTATTTCTGATGTAAAGAATATTGCGGTTTGAGTATTGATCGTCGTGAAATTATTGTCACCTAATATAGAGCGTTGTATATCATACCGATATGGACCAAAATTGGATATAGTATCTAAATCTTCGGGTAGCGGCTTGGTCCATCTTATATGTACATATCCTGTTGCTGAGTCGGTACTATCCACACTTGCTCTGGTGATCAGCGGAAGGTCTCGGCTAACTTGAGCACATATCTCATAAGAGGGTAGTGAACCTACATTGTTGAATGGAAAACCTGAGTTAGATATCCTTGCAAATTCCCCTAAGACTCGATAACAATACGTCTTTCCCTTCTGTACATCGTTGTCTATATAGAAGTATTCGGTACCATCATTATTATTGGTGTTGAACACTATTTTTTCATATCCTTTACCATCGAGTCCTTCTTCACATGTATCGATAGGGAAGGTATTACTTCCTTCTCTTCGCCAGACTGAAAAACCTTGGAAGTAGTCGTTTTTTGATTCTTGGCAAGCATAAGGTCGATCCCAATGCAATCGTATATTACTATTCTGAGATTGTGCATCTAGACCTTTTGGCTGAGGACCTACTACTTTTATTCGTAGTACTTTGAGTGTGGCAAGTCCTGTAGAGTCACCAAACGAATTATCTGCGGCTCTAAATACCACTTGGTAATATTGCTCTGATATATGTTCGCAGGTAGTATTCCATCTAAATCTAGCAGTAAAGGGTACTTGTAGAAATCCAGAAGGAACGAGTAGATCTGCAGACGACGTATCTTGTACAAATGGACCTCCAGAAGCAGATAAGGATACCCTTTGATCTAACTCTAAGTCACTTATTCGCACGGGTATATCTATAGAGTCGCCAGCAATGACGCATATCTCTTTTATTACTTCTATAATTGGCGGAGTGCTATCACAGGCTCTTACTAATATCTGCATATCACGAATGATACTATTCAGTAATAATCCATCTCTATACTCATCTATTCTGATGGCAATATTGTATTCCCCTTGGATCTGTGGCGCTTCCCAGATAAACTCTCCAGTTACACTATTCATCGAAATAATGTTATTGACTCCTGGGCTAATCTCATTAGGCAAAAAATATGGATCTATAGGCATTCCCTCTGACATTAAAGGAGTGACCAAACTATATGCTAAACTATCTCCGTCTACATCGTATGCATTAGGATTATGAGTAAATCTCTGACCTACACATGCAATATCTAATGGTGGCTGGAGTAATACCGTACTACTATTTGTACCTTGAAACTGTGGATCTAAAAAAGTAAATGTGGTAGACAAGAAAAATGGAACTTCTACTGAATTAGGCGGACTGACATTTAGAATGTTAGCGACTCTATTGGGGTCTTCAAAAAAGATAGTATATGTACTCCTGCCAGGGTAGGTATGTGATTGTACATACTTATTGACCTTGACATCATTAGGCAGAAAAATTTCATCTGTACGACTTACAAATTGACTTGTCCCATCTCCCCAAAATATCTCTAAAGTATCTCTGTCAGCGGTAGAACTACTGGTCTTAGTGTAGGTAGTAACCGTCATCTCAATCGTAAGGTCTGAGACTTGTCTATAGGTGATTTCTCCAGCTCTATTGTGAGTCGCAGAAGCATACGTAGCCCATAGGCCACAAAGTAGGAGTAGTATGTGTTTTAGGTTGTTTTTCAAATTTCAATGGCTATTCTACCTTCAAGATACAAGATAAACGAGTAACGCTGTGTAATCGTTGAGTTTATTTGTGCGAATGTGTCTTATTATACATCTTGATGTGTTTTTAGACTACTATAATTATAATAGTTGAAAGCTGGAAATATGTAGGAAATGAATCACACTGTTATCGATTGGGAATATATTAGTACATATACTGTCAAGCTAACAAGTCAGGATATTCAGCTATTTAAGTTTGTGAAGGCAAGTCATCAAACTCTCTTTCCAATCCTTTACTCTTACATCAAAGGTACTTTGTAGTAGGTCACAATTTAATACAGACCAACTAGGCCGACTTGCTGGAGTAGGATATTCAGTAGTTGGGATTCCGTATAAGCGAATGTTTTTATCTGCTTGAGCAAATATTTCTTTAGCGAATTCATACCATGATATCGCTCCAGAATTAGAGTAATGATACACTTTATTGAAAAGTGATTCTTGTCTTGATGTAAGTAATTTTTTTATAATAGACAATGAGGATATTGCTAAATCTGCTGCATAAGTAGGAGATCCTATTTGATCGTTCACCACTTTAAGTTCAGATAGCTTATCTGCTAACCTGAGCATCGTTTTTACAAAGTTATTGCCATAAGAGGAATACACCCAAGAAGTACGTAGAACTATGGCTTTTTTGCGTGATTCTAATACATGCTTGTCACCGGCTAACTTACTAGCTGCATATACATTAGCAGGATGCGTAGATTCTGTTTCTCTAATCGCTGTGCCTGATTTTGCTTGATACACATAGTCAGTAGAGTAGTGGAGCATTATGCAATCGTCAGACATCGCATCGAGTAGGTTTTTTACGCCATTGGCATTGACATCGTAAGCTTTGTTTTTTTCAGTTTCTGCCAGATCGACTTTGGTATATGCTGCACAGTTAAGCACAACATCCACTTTGTTGGTCGTAAAAAAAGTCATCACAGCAGATCTATTAGAGATATCAAGATCACTACTAGGTAAGAATGTGAAGTGATGGTCTGTAGCCTCGCTCAGATCTTTGAACTCCTTGCCTAACTGACCATTAGCACCTGTAACTATGATTTGTAAGGCAGCCATTTATAGATCTATAGATTTATGATCGCCAAATACAGGAAGAACCACATCTTTTTCGGACACTACGAAAGTGGATGGATCAAGTATCCAATCTATTTTTAGCTTTGGATCATTGTATAATAATCCTCCTTCTGATTCTTTATTATATCCATTATCGCATTTATAAGCAAATATGGCGGTATCGCTCAATACAATATACCCATGAGCCATGCCTCGAGGGACAAGCATTTGCTTTTTATTTTCTCCACTGAGTCGGATGCCATAGTGTTGGCCATAGGTCTTACTCTTAGGTCTTACATCGACTATTACATCTAAGACTTCACCTTCTATGACTCTTACGAGTTTGGCTTGAGCATGTATTCCTGTCTGGTAGTGCAGACCTCGTAATACACCTTTAGTAGAGAAGGCTTCATTATCTTGTACAAAGTCATTGGTTATCCCTAACTCTGCCAATTTAGATTTGCTGTAAGACTCCATAAAGTAGCCACGATCATCTCCAAATACATTGGGTTCAATGATGTAGACTCCTTCTATACTATTGGTAGTAATTTTCATTTCTACGATTTTATTTTTCTCTAAAGTATATGCTGATTGGCACACCTGAGAAATTAAATCTTTCTCTCATCTGATTCTCTAAGAAGTTTTTGTACGAAGCAGGTACCAACTTAGGATGATTACAGAAAAACGCGAATGCAGGATAGAAAAGCGGTAGCTGTGTGATGTATTTGATAGATATAATTCTACCTTTTACAGCTGGTGGTGGCTTACGCTCTATGATCGTACCCATGATTTCATTCAACTTAGAAGTTGTGATTTTCTGCTGACGATTTTGCCATACTTCCAATGCGGCATCTACTGCTTGGAAAATACGCTGCTTCTCAGGAACAGAAGTAAACAGAATCGGAATATCATTAAATGGAGCTATTTTTCTTTTTAACTCGAGCTCAAAATCACGAGCAGAGTTAGTTTCTTTATTTTCAACTAAATCCCATTTGTTGACTAAGATTACAACTCCTTTTTTACGTCTTTGGATTAAGCCTAGAATAGCTAAATCCTGAGCTTCTAATCCATCAACAGCATTGATCATGAGTACACATACATCTGTATCGTCCATAGCCTTGACTGCACGGATTACAGAGTAATACTCTAGATCTTCATGTACTTTAGCTTTTTTACGAAGTCCTGCAGTATCTATCAGATAGAAGTCCTTGTCAAACTTGGTATATCTTGTATGTATTGCATCTCTTGTCGTACCAGGAATATCAGTTACAATATTTCTCTCTTCTCCCAGCAATGCATTGGTTAGAGAAGATTTACCTACGTTAGGTTGTCCCACTATCGCAATACGTGGAATGTCACTTTCCATATTGTTTTCGGGTGCATTGGGCATGAGCTCAGCTACACTATCGAGTAATTCTCCAGTACCACTACCAGTAATGGCAGAGATAAAATATGTATTTTCAAAACCTAAACTCCAAAATTCATTGGCCTGTAGGTGACGTTGTGAGTTATCTACTTTATTTACAGCTAAGAATACTGGCTTCTTTGTCTTACGAAGCATACGTGCCACTTCTTCATCTAAATCAGTAATGCCAGTAGTTACATCTACTAAAAATACGATGGCTTCTGCCTCGTCTATGGCTAATGTGACCTGTGATCGGATGGCTGCCTCAAATACATCATCAGAGTTCTTTACGAATCCCCCTGTATCTACTATGGTGAAGTTTTTACCGTTCCAGTCGCTGAAACCATAAATACGGTCTCGAGTGACACCGCTCAAATCATCGATGATGGCCTTTCTTTCGCCAATCATACGATTGAAAAATGTGGATTTACCTACATTAGGTCTTCCTACTATAGCTACTACGTTGCTCATTGTATATCTAATTTTTATGGTCTGATCCTAGCAGTGTATCTGCTTATCAGCTTTAAATTTCGGCGCAAAGATAGCTTTTTTAATACTGAATAAGATAACAATGTGAGACCTCATGCGCGAAGCGTCCTAAATCACTGATATATAGTTCATATATGATACTGACTTGACTGGAAAGTGCTAATACGCCTTCATCTGTCGATAGGAAGTGCGTTCCCAGCGTAAGTTGCGTTTGGAGTATTCGTAAGATGAAGGAAAGCTAAATTAATAGCCAAAATGCTTTAGTACGCGATCATCATTTCTCCATCCATCTTTGATCTTCACTTTAAGCTCTAAGTACACGTGCCTATCAAGAAACTTTTCTATATCCTGTCTTGCTGCGATACCTAGTTTCTTGATTTGTGATCCTCCACGACCTATTACTATAGGTTTTTGAGATTTTCGATCTACATAGATAGATGCATATATGGTGGAGAAAGGTTCTCCATTTCTTTCTTCATCGACAAATTGATCTACAATTACCTCACAGCTATACGGAATCTCCTGCTTATAGATTCGTAGAATTTTTTCGCGTATAATCTCGCTAACAAAAAATCTCTCACTACGATCACTCATTTGATCTTTAGGGTAATAAGGAGGATTGATTGGTAGGCGTTCTACTATTTTAGATAGTAGCTTGTCTGTACCCTCATTATTAAGTGCAGAGATAGTATGTACCTCATCGAAGTCACAAATCTCTTTCCATTCATTTACAAGATCGCCAATCTCTCTAGGCTCAGCAAGGTCTGTCTTATTGATCACTAAAAATTTTGGAATGTTAGTTTTCTTGAGTGATTCTATTACCTTTTCATCACCATCATATTCTTCATATTTGTCTATAACTAGCAGTAATAGATCGGCATCAGAAAAACTAGAGAAAGCAAACTTATTCATACTCTCGTGCATACCATAATGTGGTTGCTCGATGATTCCAGGTGTATCTGAGAATACTACTTGATATTCATCTTCACTGATAATACCTAATATACGGTGTCTCGTAGTCTGAGGTTTGCTAGTAATAATAGATAACTTATCTCCAATCATGGCATTCATGAGAGTAGACTTACCTACGTTAGGATTACCAATGATATTGACGAATCCTGATCTATGATTTTCTGGTGCTTTCTCAATTGAGCTAGTATCCGAGTTGTTTTGTTCCATTTGCTAGTCTTAATTCTATCTCTTGATAGAGTAGTGGTGCTTTTTTGCCGTGCCAAGATACATCAATTAGATTCATTCCTAGGTTGACATAATTTTGTAATCTCACTTGTTCCATATCTTGGAGGACATGCTCTTGTGTATTGACAAATGCAATCCATCCTCCTTCGTCCGACACATCTTCATACCACTCTTCATAGTAGCTATCATCAGACGGGTGAAAGTTAAGTACATTGTCACAAAGTATGATATACTTATAGATATCTTCTTTCAGCATGTAATCTATTAATTCACGCTTGAGAAACATAACATCATTATGCAAGCAGTCGTTCCATTCGCCTATGAGTTCTATCATAGCATAGCCATCCTGATAGTCTACATAAGTGATTTTAGCGTATAATGTCTGAGAGCCAAAGTCATCCCATTGCGGATGTATGAAGTAATTATATACCTTTTGAGTATACTGAAACTCATTATATAATCGACCATAGAAAGGTGATCTTTCGTCATTTTCGGAAGTATAGTGGTCTCTCCACTTGTAGTATGGTTCTATATCGTGCATCTACTTAGTATTATATATTGTGGTTTGCTAGAAAAGTAGTTACTTACGTACTAATTTTTTAAAGCTTATAGTCTCTATCAAACGTAATAATATTCGATTCAGTTTATAAGAGTTTTGATAACTTTTGTTAAAATGACTTTCCAATCGAAGTTTTTTTTATGAAAATTAGAGGTAATACATTTTTAAAGCTTTACGAGTAATTAACAACAAGATTTTAAATCACTTCAATGCCAAAGGTAATTATTAACGGTCCAGAATGTTCAGGAAAGACGACATTATGTGAGTATCTAGTTAAAAATCTAGATGCAGGATATATACAAGAGTATCCTCGAATATATCTAGAAATGACTAATGGAAAGTACAATCAAGATGATCTAGAGATCATGGCTCACGATATTAATGATCTTATTGAAGAATTGGATGATGATAGACTTTGGATCATAGATACTAACAATATTAATATCAAAATATGGTATCAATATAAATACGGTAAATTACCAAACGATATCCGAGAACTTGATGATAATGCCCAAGCCATACATCTATTATGTAAGCCGGATATACCTTGGGAGGTGGATGCCTTACGCGAAAATCCAGACGATAGAGATGAGATATATGATATGTATAGAAAATATATGTACGAGGCTGAAATTAAATATCATGTCATAGATGGCGAAGATAGAGACACGGATGCATTAAAAGTGATTCAATCTTATAAGTTATAATCATATGGGACCATTAGTATCTGTTGATTGGTTAGAATCTCACTTGGATCGCAAAGATCTTATCATTTTAGATGCGAGTCCACCTACTACTATGGTATCTCAATTGGTAGAGAATGAGGGGAAGATAATTCCACACGCTCGTCGATTTGATCTAAAAAATATCTTCAGCAATCAACAAAGCGAATATCCTAATACTATTCCCTTCTCCAATCAATTTGAAAAAGAATGTAGAAATCTTGGTATCAATAAAGAATCAAGAATAGTAATCTATGATAATCTTGGAATATATACTAGCCCCAGAGCATGGTGGCTGTTCAAAGTGATGGGCCATGATACCGTATCAGTTCTAGATGGTGGATTGCCAGCTTGGATGAATAATGGTAATAGCGTAACAGATATTTATCAGATTGGATTTAAGGCTGGTGATTTTGTAGTAGATTATAATCGCAATTTAGTGAAGTCGTATGAGGAAGTTAAAAATAATATTATTTCAAGGGAGTGCTTGCTTATAGACGCTAGATCAAATGAAAGATTTACTGGGTCAGCACCAGAGCCTAGAAAACATCTCAAAAGTGGAAGCATCGATCACTCATTAAACTTACCGTATGGAGAAGTACTGGAAAATGGTAAGTACAAATCAATTAATGAATTAAAGCAAATTTTTGCAGCATTGAAGATTGGAGATCAAGACTTAATATTTAGTTGTGGATCTGGAATGACAGCTTGCATCATATTACTAGCCAGCCATTTGGTAAGTGAAAACAAGACCTTTCTATTCGATGGATCTTGGACAGAATGGGCAATGAAAGAAGGTTTGCTATTGGAAGAAAAGAATAATAAAAATAAAAACAAAATGAAGACAATGACATGTAAGCAACTTGGAGGAGCGTGCGATCAAACGTTTACAGCAGCCACATTTGATGAGATGGCTGAGATGAGCAAACAACATGGTATGGAAATGTTCAAAGCAGGAGACGAATCGCATCTCGATGCCATGAGTGCAATGCGTGAACTCATGCATACTGAAGGCGCTATGGAGCGATGGATGCAGGAGAAAAGAGATTTGTTTGAGTCTTTATAAGGTATTGAAAGAATTGAATGGTGATGTAAGTTGAAGATATTTAAACTTCATACTTTTCTTTTGATGTTTGAACTGATGTTGTTATTACATTTGATTTAATCTATTACTTTTACATTGTATTTGGGGTGGCTCTAAATCCATATGGATGAAAGCCTGAGATTATACCCACTGAACCTGCTCAGGTAATGCTGAGAAGGGATGTACAAGATAGGTGACTGTCTAAGGTATAATTTATTTATATCCTAGTCTTCATCTCTGAGTATCCAGTGTGTTATGATACCCCAGTTTATTAAACTTATCATAACATCACAAACCAATGAGATACGGATTTTTATTTTCATTTCTTTTATTATTTACGGCATCGATCAACGCACAGTTTACTGTCAATGGAACAGTCACTAACGATGCAGGAGAACGACTAGAGTTAGCTAGCGTATTCGTAGAAGGCTCAACTGAGTACGGCGCAGTTACTGATGGCAGTGGTTATTTTGAGATAGTCGGTCTTCCTAAAGGCGAGTATGTAATTAAGTGTACTTATGTGGGATATGAAGCAGTAAGTCAGACCATTATGGTTGACCGTAATAGAGAACTCAATATTAATCTTGAGGGCTCCATATTTGGAATCGATCAGATCGAAATCATATCTAATAGAGTAGGAGAGGATCCGGTATTCAGTTATGAGGATATGTCTAAGGATGAGATAGACCAACAAAATCTAGGGAAGGATATTCCATATGTTCTACGCATGACACCGTCTGTAGTAGTTACTTCTGACGCAGGGACAGGAATCGGGTATACAGGTATCAGAGTTAGAGGTACAGATCCCAGTCGAGTAAATGTTACTATCAATGGTATTGCACTTAATGACTCTGAATCACAAAGTGTATTCTGGGTCAATATGCCAGATTTTGCAAGTTCTGTGGATAACCTTCAATTGCAAAGAGGTGTGGGACCCTCGACAAATGGCGCTGGAGCATTTGGAGCTACATTGTCACTTAATACTTTGACGACTAAAGTAAAGCCTGGTATTACACTGGACGGTACAGTTGGTGCGTTTGGTACTAAGAAACTTACAGTGGGTCTCAACTCAGGATTGATAGCTGAGAAGTATTCTGTAGATATGAGATATAGTAATATTCAAAGTGATGGATATGTAGATAGAGCAAGTGCGGACCTCAAGTCTTATTACCTATCCGCATCAAGGACTACAGATAAGAGTAGCTTGAGATTCATAACATTTTCAGGAAGCGAACGCACATATCAATCATGGAATGGAACACCTCAAGAGTTACTATATGGGCCTAATGCTAACCGTACCTATAATTTTTACACCTACGAAAATCAAGTGGATGATTACGGTCAAGATCATTACCAATTACATTATAGCCTACAAGCTACAGATAAATGGGTGACCAAGCTTTCTGCTCATTATACTAATGGGGAAGGATTTTTTGAGCAATATAAGGATGGTGAAGACCTAAGCGATTATTTGTTAGATCCTATCCAACTAGGGACAGATCAAATTGAAAATACAGACTTAGTACGTAGAAGATGGTTAGATAATGATTACTACGGTCTGTTATGGGCCAACGTATTGGAGGTAAATCCTGTGCTGAATCTACAATTTGGTATTGCAGCGAGCCAGTATAAAGGTGATCACTTTGGAAACGTGGTTGATTTCCCATTAATAGATGTTACGCCAGATAGAGAATTTGATTATTACTTCTCTGACGCTACTAAGAATGATGTCAACTCATATATCAAGGCAAACTATAAATTGGGTGATAAAGTGAATCTGTATGGAGACCTTCAATGGAGGGCTGTGGGTTATGAAACGCAAGGAACGGATAATGACCAAACGTCAATCGATGTTTCAGCAGATTACAATTTCTTTAACCCTAAGGCAGGAGTCAATTACAAAGTTTCTCAGAATGCTGAATTATATGCCTCATTTGCGGTAGCCAATAGAGAGCCAGACAGAAGCGACTTTACAGACAACCCTTTAGAAAGTAGACCTGAGCATGAGACACTGTACGATACTGAAATAGGCTATCGCCGAAGTGGTGCTGGATATACATTTGGTATTAATGTATACAATATGAATTATAATAATCAACTAGTACCAAATGGTCAGCTCAATGATGTTGGTTCATCATTAAGAGTCAATGTAGATAAGAGTTATAGAAGAGGTGTCGAAGCTATCTTTGGAGCGCAGCTATCTGATAGATTGACTTGGGATGCTAACCTTACATTGAGTAAAAATAAAATAGAAAATTTCACTGAAGTACTATACGATTATACGACAGGATATGATGTAATAGAGAACCAATATGAAAATACTAATATCTCATATTCTCCGTCAACAGTTTGGTCTAGTATGTTTAATTATAAGCTAGATTATGGATTCTCGACGGTGCTGAATACTAAGTACGTAGGTACGCAGAATCTTGACAATACAAGTAACGGAAGTAGGAATCTCCCTTCATACTTAGTAAATGATCTAGGCGTAAGTTGGAATAAAAGAATCTACGGTGCAGATACACAACTTCAATTAATGGTGTATAACCTACTCGATGAAAAGTACTCAGCCAATGGATATACATTTAGCTATGTAGTAGAGGAGTTGATTACAGAGAGATTCTACTATCCTCAAGCTGGAAGACACGTGATGCTTAGAGCCAAAGTAGCGTTTTAGATTGTGTATTATTGTTTTGGTTTATCATGAAGGCCGATCATGAAGGCAAGCTATATTAGAGTTGCGAGGCCTATTGATTAGAGTTAATTTGGCATGTAGCAACAAGCGTTTTAATGAAAAAAAGCGAAGTAAGATCAATTCTTACTTCGCTTTTTAATTTACTAGGATTGTGATTCTTAGAAATTTCTAGAGAATCCAAACCAAAATTCAATGGGGTATTGTCCCAGTTCTCTTACTTCTTCTGAAGCTATAAATAGGATCTGTATAGTACTCTTCCAGTTACCAAAGCCACTTGCATATCCTCCTCCAAAAAGAGGGTAGTTAAATGTTCTTCTCTCTTCTTGAAAAAACCAATCGTTATCAAAACTAAGTACGGAATACTCTAAATGGGCAAAGAAGTTTTCTGTTACTTTCAACCTTGTGAAGGCAAATGCTCCGAAGTCATTGAGGTGAAAGTCATCTCCACCTTGGACAGTATATAAGTTGTAGAAATATTTAAGACCAATTCCAGGCTGAACACGCTCGTGTAATTTATAAGCGACAGAAGGTTTGAAAGACATTCCGAAATATCCATTACTCAAAGATATATTACCAATATTAATGTCGTATACAAGCTTGTCGCTGAAGCTTTTATAATTTTCTTCTTCAGCATCTCTATCACTAGACCTTTTAGATCGAGTAGATTCTTCAGTGTCTTCTGTCTTTTTACGTCTTTTCTTACGTTGAGCATTCGCATCTTCTGCCATAGAAAAAACGAACACTAACATCAAAAACGGAATAAGTAACTTCTTCATTCTTATAAAATTTTGAATTGGATAATATAGCTCAAATGTAAGTACTTACAATGATATGAACATCATAACGACAAATATGTAAGAAATATGAATGTTTAAACCATGATTTAACAGATATTTAGCTCAATTGCTTTGAAAATTGCTTCTTTTGATTCTATTTTACAAAGCAATAGTAAACCCCCACCTGCTTTTTATAGTTTTAATATCGGTTGATACCAGTATTATTAATCAACTAAGAGTCCTCTATAAACTAGTAACCATGTATATACATATGATATTATGACTCTCTAAATTAGATCATAGGATCACGTTTTATCCCCTTATTTATTACTTCAATTAAATTAACCTAATTCTTTAAAATTCTAATTTACTTATGAGAGCAAGCTTTTCCGCTTTAATTTTGGCCTTTCTCTTCGTGTCTAGTCTGCATGCACAGACGGCAAGAAATGTCGATCTTAATCAAAAATTTACTAAGCATAATATTCATAGAATTGATGTGAATCAGTCTCTGCCTATGCTTAGAGACGATAATTTTTCAATAGATATTACCATTGGAGAAAGAACATATTCAATGGCTTTGCAAAATTCAGGTATAGTAGCTGAGAATTATGAGCTGACAGTTATCGATGATAATGGTGAATCTCAACCTAATGTAAGTAGACCTAAAGCATACAATGGATACCTATTAGGAACCAGTGATAGTAGAGTCAGTCTTACATTCAACGATGACTTTATCTATGGATATATCAGAGAAGGTGATAAGACTATGTTTGTCGAACCACTGAGTAATTACCAAAGTGATGCTGCACCAGATGAGTTTGTTACTTATTTGACTTCTAATATCATTCCAGACCATACCCATAAGTGTGGAGTAGAAAAAGAACAGGAAAAATATAGAGAACTTACCCCTCAAGCAGATATCCAGCGAGTGGCTGGACAATGTTTTGAAGTAGAGTGGGCTATAGTTTCTGATTTCTTGATGTTTGATGACTTTGGAAGTGTTTCTAATGTAGAAAATCACAACATTGGTGTGGCTAATGATGTACAGACAAATTATGATGATGAATTTGCAGATGAAATTCAATTTCTCATAGTAGAACAGCAAGTCTTCACTACGCAGGCTTCAGACCCGTTTACTACTAATACGGATGCAGGAACGCTACTAGATGACTTTACGAATTGGGGCCCATCAGGTTTCAATCAAACACATGATGTCGGTTCTATCTGGACAGGACGTAATTTTGCAGGTTCTACCATAGGTATCGCTTGGGTTGGTGCTATATGTACTGGAGTAAGATATAATGCGCTAGAAAATTTCACAAGTAATGCTAGTACAAAACGTGTGATGGTAGCGCATGAACTTGGACATAATTTCGATGCAGATCACGACGCGAGTGGAAGTCCACATATCATGGCACCATCTGTGAGTGGCTCGACTACATGGTCCGCAACTTCGATTAACGTTATTGAAAATTTCTATGGTTTTATTGGTTGTCTTGGTACATGTGTCGGTAGCGGTTCTGCTCCTACAGCTAATTTTATTTCTACCACGATAGAAGATTGCGCACCAGGATCTGTAGTCTTTACTGATACATCTACTGGTAACGCTACAAGTTGGCAATGGTCATTTCCGGGTGGATCACCATCTTCCTCTACAGTAGAGAATCCAACAGTCACGTATAATACACCAGGAGTATACGATGTTACGCTAGTAGCAAGTAATGGGTTTGGTGGTGATAATATTACTAAGTCAGATGAAATAGAAATACTAGGAATACCTGAAGTGGAGTGGTTTGTATCTACGTCACTTTTACAGGCATTTTTTAATAATAATTCGAGCGGAGGAGATTCTTACTTTTGGGATTTCGGTGATGATAATTTTAGCAGTCAAGAAGAACCTATACACGCATATGATGAAGATGGTACCTATACTGTTACCTTGACAGTTACGAATTCTTGTGGGGCTGATATTTTTACTGATGAAGTAACTGTGGCAACCGTACCAACGGCAGATTTTACGGCGAATCCAACATCAGGATGTTCTCCAATGGTAGTTAATTATACTAGTCTAGCTTCATCAAATACCACTAGTTGGTCTTGGGTTTTTGAAGGCGGAACACCTAATTCCTCTACATTAAGTAACCCATCAGTAACATATAATACGGCTGGAGATTACGACGTTAGTCTTACGGTAAGTAATTCTGAAGGATCAGATCAAGAAGAAAGAGTAGATTTTATTACTGTATTTGACCCTGCTACTAGTGACTTTACATTCTCAGTAAATGGAGGGGATGTTGCATTTACTAATGCAAGTGTTAATGCTGATTCTTATTCTTGGGACTTTGGCAATGGTGATGAGAGTACAGATGAAAACCCTAATTATACATTTACTACTAGTGGATCATATGATGTAGTACTATCAGCTACGAATGAATGTGGTACAGTGATGTCAACTCAGACAGTGGATATCAGTTTAGCGCCAGTAGCAGAATTTTCGACTACAAGTTCAACTACAGGATGTGCAGAATTTTCTGTTGATTTTATGGATGAAAGTACATTTAATCCTACCACATGGGTTTGGACTTTTGAAGGAGGTTCGCCTTTGACTAGCACGCAGCAAAATCCGACTGTGTCTTATTCTGTTCCAGGAGAATTCGAAGTACTACTTACGGTTTCTAATGCACAAGGGGCAAATTCTATAAGTAAAATGAATTACATAGTTGTGCAAGGTCAAGTAGAAGCTGGATTTGCATATAACAATACAGCGCTAAATGTGTCATTTGACAATCAAAGTTCGGAGGAAAGCACTTCTTACGTTTGGGACTTTGGAGATGGTATGACATCAACAGAACAGAATCCTAATCATATTTATACTGAAGAAGGTATATATGAAGTGACATTGACGGCTACTGGTCCTTGTAATAATGATGTAATAACTCAAACAGTCAATTTGTATACTTCACCAACAGCAGGGTTTACATCTGACGTAGTTTCAGGTTGTAGACCACTGACTGTATCATACAGTCAGACATCGAGTAGTAATGTAACTGACTATTCATGGTCCTTTGAAGGAGGAACACCAGCAACAAGTACGGATCCAAACCCAACAGTAACTTATAACACAGTAGGAGTATTCAATGTAGAGTTGGTAGTTAGTAATCCAGTAGGTAACAGTAGCGCTACAGAAACAGATTATATCAATGTATTGGATGTACCAACGGCAAGTTTTGTAGCTGTTAATAATATGCTTACGGTTACATTTACTAATAATTCCACAGATGCAGTAAGTTATTCATGGGATTTCGGAGATGGTAATACATCTACAGAGATGAGCCCAACACATACTTATACAGTAGAAGGTGACTATACAGTCTCATTGACTGCAACTAATTCATGTGGTGATAATGTATCTTCAAGTTCTGTGGGAGCTAATGCATTACCATCTGCCAATGGTTCAGCCAGTATTGAAGCAGTATGCGAACGTGATGAAGTAACTTTCACAGATATGTCTTCGGATAATGTTACCGCTTGGTTATGGACATTTGAAGGAGGTGAACCAGCGACTAGTACCGACCAGAACCCTGTGGTAACCTATAACACTGCTGGGTCATATGATGTTACTCTTGAGGTGACGGCAGCCGCAGGAACTGATGTGATCGTTTTTAGTGATTTGATAGTGGTAACAGCATTGCCGACCTCGTCTTTTGTAGCCGTTAATAATATGCAAACCGTAACATTTACGAATAATAGTGAAGGGGCTAATAGTTATATGTGGGATTTTGGAGATGGTAATACATCTACTGAAATCAATCCTGTACATACTTATGAAAATGAAGATGAGTATAACGTAACTCTTATATCTATTAACGAATGTGGAGATGTGTCGAGTACACAGACTGTTGCTGCGAATTCATTACCAACCGCTAATGGTACTGCGAGTGTAACTTTAGGTTGTGGACCTACAGAGATTCAATTTACCGATAACTCATCGGATAATGTAAAAGGATGGGCATGGACATTTGAAGGTGGAGAACCAGCTACAAGTACAGAGCAAAACCCAATCGTAACTTATAATACGCCAGGGATATATATAGTTTCACTTATTGTAAATGCAGATGCAGGTAGTAATGAAGTTGTTTATGATGATTTGATTACTATCATAGGTCTACCGACAGCAGAATTTGATATCGCTGCTGATGATCTTGATTATTCATTTACATATACGGGTGAGTATGGAGATAGTTTTGCGTGGGATTTTGGTGATGGTAACTCTTCTACAGATATGAATCCAAAACATACTTATGCTGACTACGGAATGTATGCAGTTACATTAAGAGCATCTAATGAATGTGCAGAAGATACGCTTAGCCAAAATATCGATATCATAAGTAGTATTTCTGATTTATCTACAATTACGGATCTTAAGGTATTTCCTAATCCCACTACAGATAGATTTTATATTGAGATGGATCTAGCAGAGATAATAGATTTAGAAATGCAGGTGATGGATATTCATGGTAGATTAATCCAGAAGCAATCTTTGACTAATCTTAGTTTAAAAGTTAATAAAACGATAGATCTCTCGGATGAGCCATCAGGCACATATCTTTTAAGATTCATCAATGGTAATCAAGTAAGAAACACTAAGATTGTATTGACAAAATAAATCTAATTTAATGGTGTAGTGAAATGACTCATTCCACTTAAACAAGTTAATAATGAAAGCCTTCAGCAGTTTTGCTGGGGGCTTTTACTTTTATATCCATATAGTAATAGACTATATTTTATCTGGTGAGTATTGGGAGTAGTGTTTCTATGTATTAGAGATTGTTAGTTCGTGTTACTAATTGTAAAATAGATAGTAGTATCCAAATAATTTCATACCCTAACACCATTAAAAAGATCAGATGGATATCCTTTTGGTTTTTTTTTGTGTTTTTCATAAAATAACAAATTAATACTATTGTATGTGTAAATGATTGACAAATAATGGTTTGTGTTTTTTTTATCCATTTACAAATGTATAACAAACGTGTAGAAACGTATGTAAACGATTAATAAACGACTACGGCTTGTATTCGCTCTGATATTTGTATCGTCAATTGGTCAGACAGTGATCTGGCGATTATTATTATCAAGTGCTTACGTATTATATCAACATACTAATCGAAACACGTAAGCATACTAACACACATTAAATATTATAATTATGAGCACATTCAACAATGAAGTACAACTAGTAGGAAATGCAGGAGCAGATGTAGAACTTATGACAACTAAGTCAGGTGCGTCACTTGTCAAATTTTCATTAGCAACCAATGAGTACTACAATACAAGCAAAGGCGAAAAGGTAAAAGAAACGCAATGGCATAGAATTGTAGCTTGGGGTAAAGTAGCCGAATTGATGGCTAAGATTGTAAGTAAAGGTGATCAAATCCTAATTAAAGGAAAATTGACATACAGTTCTTATGAAGACAAAGAAGGGAATACAAGATATGTGACTGAAATCAAAACGAGAGAATTTAATTCTTTTGTAAAAAATGAAGTGGCTAGCGAAGAAGTACCATTCTAGATTGTATATAAAAATAAATATCCAAATCAGTGGAAGTGAGAGCGAGTAGGTTCAGCTCGCCTCACTTTTTATACTGTTTGTTTTGCTCTCCTTAACCATTTCTATTATGGGATAAATGAATGTTAGAATGACACCTATTACCAATATCCAACCTAAAATACTCTATGATCTTCCTTGGCTAAAAAGTCAAAATGACTACCTTGAGACTGAGATCATGAATATAGAAACAGAGAACATAGAAAGGCACATCGCTAAGGAGTATATGCTTTATACCGGAAGACATCTATTCCTTACGGGTAAAGCAGGATCAGGTAAAACAACCTTACTCAAGGAGATGATCGATTCTACCGATAAAAACGTGGTAGTAGTAG
>CALKJD010000126.1 GCA_937995755.1 uncultured Saprospiraceae bacterium
AGCATCTATGTCGTTTTCTGTTTCTCCTGTACCTGTAGCTTCTTCTCTCATGATCGACAGTGAAGTAGACTTGATTAAAGTGATCATCTATAATGCGGAAGGAAAACTGCAACTGATATCCTCAGAAGTGAATCAGATAGATGTATCAACTCTTGCAAGTGGATTGTATATTATTCAAGTAGAAGATGTAGAAGGGGATAGGAGTGCGATGAAGTTTGTGAAAGAGTAGTTTAAGTACTCATTGAGTTTCCATGAGATGATAGATTTAATAAATGATAGATTTCCATGGTCTGTAAATTAAATGAATTATCTAATCTAATGTTAAAGAAGAATTATATAAATAAGGGCGCTAGCAACATATAGGAGGGCTGGTGAACAAACACGCGGAGCGATTGGGTTGTTCTAGAATTTTTGTTTCTTTTTATTCAATGAAAAAAGAAAACCCGCGGTAGCGACGAGAGGCTAGAAATTATTTTTTTAAGAATTAAAACTAACTTAAATTTAAAGATAGTTTTGCTTTAAATTAATTGAGTGTGCGAATAGGTATTTTTGATTTGATTATGGTATAGGCAATGATAATTCGAAGGACTTAAGTTATCAATTTATTGAAGTGGAGAGGATAATGTAATTTTGTAACTCAACCGTTGAATTATGATATCATAGGAGAAGACAGATGGAGATGATGCCAGTAGAAATGTATAAGAGAATGATGCTGTCTAATGGATGATTTGAGGAATTTAAAATAGAATAAAACTTAGTAAATGAGTATTGATATAGATAAAGCGATTAAATTTCAATGTGGCGCAATCATGAAAAACAAATTCATGTTAGCGCCTATGACCAATACGCAAAGCTTTGAAGATGGTCGCCTTTCTGATGAAGAATTCAATTGGTTGACAATGAGAGCTGAAGGGCAATTTGGATTGGTAATGACTTGTGCTTCTCATGTTCAAGAAATTGGTAAGGGCTTTCCGGGTCAGTTAGGAATATTTTCTGATGATCATATCGCAGGCCACATAAGGCTCACTAAAAGTATCAAATCGTATGGTAGTTTGGCGGTTATACAATTACACCATGCTGGTATGAGATCGCCCTTTGAGGTAATCCAACAAGAGGCGGTGTGCCCATCAAAAAGTGAAAAGCATAATGCTAGAGCATTGACGTTAGCTGAAGTGGAGCAGTTGAAAGTTGATTTTATAGATGCAGCGATCCGATCCCAAAAGAGTGGATATGATGGAGTAGAAGTACATGGTGCACATGGTTATATATTGACCCAATTTTTGAGCTCAGAGATTAATCATAGGACAGATCGATATGGCGGTAGTTTAGAAAATAGATCACGACTTTTATTTGAAATCGTAGATGGGATAAGAGATGCTTGCGGCAAGGAGTTTTTGGTTGGTGTCAGATTATCTCCGGAGCGATTTGGCATGGATCTACTTGAGGTAAAGGAAGTCTGTAAGCGCTTTATAGATGAAGATAAAATTGACTTCTTGGATATTTCGTTATGGGATGTATTTAAGCAACCAAAAGAAGAGAAATATAATGATCAGTCATTATTGGAGCACTTTACTGCTTTAGATTTTAAGAATGTACACTTGACGGTTGCAGGGAAAATTAGAAATGGAGCTGAGGTGTACAAAGCAATGGAGTCTGGAATAGATTTCGTTTCTATTGGTCGCTCTGGTATTCTGCATCATGATTTTCCTGCTAAAGTCATGGCAGATTCTAATTTTGAACCTACTAAGACTCCAGTATCTAAAGAGTACTTAGCTAAAGAAGGCCTAGGGGCTAAGTTTGTTGAGTATATGACTAGATGGCCTGATTTTGTGAAGACTGAGGAGGTGTAAAGCATGCTACATAAGCAAAAACAATCTATTTCGATATTACCCTAATGTTAACTCTTGCTACCTATCCTTAACGCTTGCTTAATCCAAACGACATATTGTAGAAATAACTCACTGATACCTTTGTATTGTAATTAGGCCATAGGGCTTGAATACAAAACAGTTTAAAAAATTATTAGGTAAAACAGTTAACAGTTATTTCAAAATGGTAAAGCAATTATTTACAATCTTGTTTCTTGCGATGATCGGTATATCCGTATCTGCTCAGCAAGGATCTATCTCTGGTGTAGTCACAGATGAAGCTATCGGAGAGACATTAATATCAGCATATATATTCGTAGAAGGTTCAGAGGTAGCGGAAGCTACAGACTTCGACGGAAAATATACAATTAGAATAGCGCCAGGAATCTATACGATCAAAGTAACCTACATTGGTTTCGATGATAAACTTATCGAAGGTGTCGAAGTAAAAGATGGAGAAGTAACGTATATAGATGTACCGATGTCTTCAGGGTCACAGATGATAGAGCAAGTAGTAGTATCAGCCAAAGCGATCACAAGAGGTGAGAATGCGGTAATGCAATTGCAAAAGAAATCTTACAAAATACAAGATGGTATCTCGTCTCAAGAGATGAGTAAGTTGGCATCAGGCACCGTAGCATCGGCAATGACTAAGGTCACAGGTGCAACGGTAGAAGATGGCAAGTACATCAATGTAAGAGGTCTAGGAGACAGATATTCGCTTACGCAGTTAGATGGATTGATTATGCCTGGCGCAGACCCATATCGTAACAGTGCTTCTTTAGATTTGATTCCTACATCTATTTTAGATAACGTAATTACTTCTAAGACATTTACACCAGATCAGCCAGGTACGTTTACAGGTGGTAATGTAGATGTAAAGACAAAAAGTTTTCCAGAGACGGAGTCACTAACGCTTTCTTTATCTGCAGGATTTAATACTGTCGATAATGGTCAATCAGGATTTCTTACTGATCCAGGAGGTAGTACAGATTGGCTGGGGTATGACGATGGTACTAGAGCGAGACCATCTATCTTAAATCAAGAGGGGATTGGTGAGTACCTTACCAAAGATGTAGAATTTGATTCTCGATTTGGAAACAAAGTAGCAGCTGATAAAGCGACTGAAGTTGTTAATGCATTCAATAGAAAATTTGATAATGACACGCGTACTTCAGGATTGAATCAAGGGATTTCGCTCAACTATGGTAACACATTCGAAACAGGTGAAGAAAGTGAATTGGGTCTCATCATATCTACACAGTACAAAAGAGACTGGGAGCATAGAGAAGATAGAGTACGTAACAATTGGTTACTGTTCAATATCGATAGTGGAGTACTCGACAATAGAGGATCATACTCAGAAGATGTAAGTACAGAATCCCCAACAGTAAATGGTTTGGTAGGACTAGCTTACAAGATCAACAAATCGCATACTGTAGAATTTAAAACGATCTATAGTCATAATGCAGAGAAGCAAGGAAGGTATGTATTTGGTGAAGATGGTAACAATATCGAAGCGCCCTTATATAAGATAGGTAGATATAATGGATTTACTGAGACGACATTACTCAATATGCAGATGACTGGTAAGCATAGTTTTGCTAAAGTACTCAATGGTATGGAAGTAGAATGGTCTGCAGTAAATACGACAACTGATAGAGAGGAGCCTAACCTAAGGTTTTTCACTAGTCAGTACGATAGCGAGTCAGGAAATGAAGGTATACCATTAGCAAATGTCAATGATCCATTTTGGTTTTGGAGAACACTCGAAGATAATAGTCAACAAGCAAAAGTGGATATTACGATCCCATTACCATTTGGAGTAGGTACAGGTAATAAACTAAAAGTAGGTGGATACGCATCTAGAAAAGATAGATCTTTCAATGAGAATAGATACATCAATAAGACAGGTACGAGAGGAGAGGATTTCAACGGAGATTTTGATGCTTTCTTTGGACAAGATAATATTGGTCTGGTAGAGACTCAAACTACATCTAGTGGTGCTGAGAGATATCACTTAGGTAACTTTATCATCGATCAGACGATAGCTAAAAATAGCTACAACGGTACAGAAGATGTCAATGCAGCTTATATCATGACTGTATTTAATCCATTCGAAAAACTGAAGTTGGTAGGTGGTGTAAGATTCGAATCTACTAATATGTTTGTACAGTCAGATGAAATCTATATCGAAGGCATAGAAGCAGATAGTACTAATACTGGATCTATCAATATCTCAAAATTATTACCATCTATCAATGCTATCTATGCATTAAACGATGATATGAATTTGAGAGCAGGCTTTAACCAGACTATAGCGAGACCTAACCTTAGAGAGATCGCACCATTCGCATCGTTCGATGTATTGACGGATGAGTTCTTATTAGGTAATCCTACACTAGAGCAGACATCTGTATCTAACTATGATGTAAGATGGGAGTATTTCTATCAGCCAGGTGAAGTATTCGCAGTGAGTGCATTCCACAAGGATTTTACTAATCCAATAGGATTGACATTACGTAATTCATCTAATGTAGAACGTCAATATGTCAATGTTGAATCAGGTTTTGTATCAGGAATCGAAATTGAGATGCGTAAGAAGCTGAACTTCCTAGGAGAGAAATTTGAAAACTTTAAGATAACCTCAAACATAGCATTTATCAATAGTGGAATCGATGTAGTAGAGCAAGGCGGATTTACTCCAGAGGACAGACCATTCTTTGGTCAGGCACCAATATTGGCCAATGCAGTACTCGGATATGATAATCTAGATAAAGGATTTAATGTATCAGCAGCTTATAACTATAAAGGTGATAACTTATCGGTAATCGGTGATAGTGGAGCAGATGTATATACTAGAGCTATCAGCACATTGGATCTCGTCGCTTCTAAGAAGATGGGAGATGTAGATGTAAGAATAGCAGCAAAGAATTTGCTAAATCCAGATTATAAAGAGTCGATCGAATGGGAAGGGCAAGAATACATCAGTAGACAATATAAAAGAGGAGTTGACTTTAGTATATCTCTTAGTTATAGGTTAAAATAAATAAGCTCGGCCCAACGAGATTTCGAGTGACTAGGATTTCATCGAGCTTTTCCTAATACTCGAAATCTCATTTTTATGAAGAAGTAGGATTGACTCTGCATTTTGAGCGTAAGTTATCCATTACAATAAACTGTTTTACCAGAGGCGTTGTACGATGAAGTTCGTATAGCGCCTTGTTTTGTTAATGTACTAGCATTTTAATTGGGATGAAATGCGATATATGTAAAATGTCATATATGTGATAATTTTGTTACTATTGCGGCGATTACCAACTCTGCATGAATCTGTTCATTATGATTAATAAGAATACATGATTTGGTAAGGCTAATCATTGTTGGTGAAGGTTCGTCGACCTATGAATGTTGTCGTTGTCACTTACACTAATATTTGGCTTGCTGCAGGTAGATTTACCTTGGTAATTAACAGTCTGGAATGATGTTAAATGATATTTCTAAACGGAAATGGTGTTATTAGAATCAACAATAAAACAATACAAAATGAAGAAATTATTACTTAGTGTAATTAGCTTACTGGTAGTAGGTACTGTAATCGGTCAGTCGTTAGAGTCGACTTATGAAAATTTATTTACAGGAGAATTTGTAGAGCTGGGCAAAATTCATGTGGATGATAACGATAACTACTATATCGGAGGAAGAGCTACAGGTCCATTTAATATTGGACTAGAAACAAGTGAGCTGTTTCCAGAGTCAACTTATAGAGAGTTGTATGTCGGAAAATACAACAGTGCTAACGAGTTACAATGGCAAATACTCATAGATGGTACGACTAACTCTAATCAACTAAGAGGAATTGCTACAGATGATCAAGGAGCGGTCTATGTAACAGGGGCATTTGTGGGGACATTACAGTTTACAGAGGATGGGCAAAATGAATTGACCTCTTTCGGTAGTACAAGTATGTATTTGGCGAAATATAGTAGCGAAGGAGAGTTTCAGTGGATGTTCAAGGTAGGAGAATCTAATTGGTCTCAGTATCCTATATTTATAGATATAGTCAATAATAGAATAGCTGTTTCTATGGTTTACACAGGAACGGTAGACATAGATCCTTCGAGTAATACAGTAAATATTTCAGGAAATAATTCTGACGCTTTTATAGAATATAGCCTTAATGGAGATTATATATCAAGGAGAATTTATGGTGGTGATTCTTTTTTGAGAGATGTAGAATATCGTGAAGATGGATCTTATGTAACGTGTGGTTCTTTTGGACAATCCGGATTTGATATCAATTTTAATGGAACGACAAACATATCTGGTGATGGATCCAGTAATGGATTTTTAGCAAGCTACAGTAGTAATGATCAGCTGCTATGGTATACCACGCTTGATGCTTCTTTTTCAACGAATATTGCATATGAAGTAGCGGTGAATAGTAAGAACGAAATCATTGTAGCCGGAAATTTTGAAGGTGTAGATATTGAAGGCGAAGAGGCAGATGAAATGTATTATATTTTAAAATATGATTCTGATGGAAATTTGATCGACTCTAAGAAATTATCTGACAATATATTTGTAGTTGATTTACAGGTCGATTCTGAAGATCGCGTATGGCTTGTGAGTAGCTTTAATGATGATTATTCTATTATGGATAATGGTCAAGAAATTACATTTGTGTCAGTGGAAGATAATAGTAATCACAGCATAATGATATTCGATGACGAGTTGAATTATCTCGATGGAGATCAGATCTCAAGTGATCGAATTTGGGCTAATGGATTATTATTTAATAGTAATGACGAAGCCTTAGTTTGTAATAGTGTAACGTCAAGTGGTAACTTATATTATAGTACGGATGAAGAAGCCAATGTAATGGGATCTGATAATATTACGATCCAATTTCTGACTTTAGGAAGTTGTACTGATTCGGAGATGTTTTTCAATGGTACTATTTGTGAGGGAGAATCTTTTACAATAGGTTCAGAAGTATATACTGAGTCAGGGGAGTATAGTGTTATCTTTGAAAATAGTCAAGGATGTGATAGTATTATAACTCTTTCACTTGCAGTGATGCCGAGCTCTATAGTTGATTTAAATGTAAGTATCTGTGAAGGTGAGAGCTATGAATTTGGATCTATTATAGCTACTTCTTCTGGAGTGTTTACTAATGTATTGTCAAATAGTCAAGGATGTGATAGTATAATTAATCTTTCATTGACGGTAATAGCGAATGAAACTATTGATGTGATCCAAGAAGAAGATCAGTTGTCTACTAATTTTGTTTCAGATTCGTATCAATGGTTTGATTGTACTACTGATACGCCAATTGAAGGGGCTACAGAAAGTGTATTTAACCCTATAGTATCGGGTAGTTATTATGTTGAAGCTAATGGAGCTTCATGTTATACAGGAAGTGAATGTTACGATATAATATTGACAAGTGTTTATGACGCAGTATTAGAAAGTACATTGGTCTATCCTAATCCAACGCATGATAAATTGACAGTAGAAAATACTTCATATTCAATAGTTTCTGCGCAGATAATAGATCTAAATGGTAGGGTGTTATTAAACAATACATTCCAGTTTTCTACTTCTATCGATATAGATATTTCAAATCTTGAGGTTGGAATGTATCATTTGATACTTAATGCAGAGAATGGTGATTCCGTCATCAAGAAAGTATTGAAAATGTAAAGGGTAGGAAAGAGACTTTTACGTCTGAATGATAAAAATATTGGAAAGAGCTGCGTCTAAGATGTGGCTCTTTTCATTTGAAGGGTTATCTGCGATAAGGTTAAATTATCGTCAAAAAAAATAAATCTCACATATCAAAACCTGCTTCAATGTAAACTTAATGTTAACTTAGTGTGTATATAATGTATATATAACATGAAAACAAGGTTAACATACATATTGCTATTTTTGTTAAATGCACTGTTTATCAGTGTGTTATCTGCTAGTGGAGTGGATGATAGTCGTGTAACCATACCTTTTCAAGTGATTAACGGACTGATCATCGTAGAAGCAGAAATCGATGACAGGGTAGGCAATTATATCTTTGACACTGGTGCTGAGGAGCTGATACTTAATAAGGAAGTACGTTCTGGTAAAACATTGTTTTCTTCTATCAATGGCGATCTCGCTACGGAAGAAGTGAATATTAATCTTCTAAAGATTGGCAACCTCACACATAGTAGGATCAAGGCTTATTCTACTGATCTTGGTTCTATGGAATCATATCTCAATATCTCTTTACAGGGAGTAATCGGATGTAGTTTATTTATGCCTCGTAAGATTAAGATTGATTTCGATGCGAAGGAGATTGTATTATCTACAACCAATGATTTGATTTCTGATAGGATATCTTTCGTTAGATTTGAAATGATGGATGGAGTACCAGTATGTCCTGTAGATATAGAAGGGCGACCGTATTTATTTGGATTTGATACAGGAGCTACTATGCATGTATTTGACCAAGGGGTTTATGATAATATAAAAGATCATTTTATGGATACAGGTTTAGATACATACGTAACTACGGGTACAGGAGAAAAGACTGTAAACGAAATATTGTCTCTCAATTCATTTATGCTCGGAAATCAAGAGGTTCATAATGCTCATTTTTTAATGCAAGACTTGTCTGAATTTAACAAGAGTATGAAGCAACCAATATCTGGAGTACTGAGTCTCACGACTTTGGAGACTAAAAGTATTGTAATAGATCTTCAGGAAAAGAGGATTTATTTCTAATTATACCATATCATCTCTATTACTTTTACGTACCATCTCTCTTAGTTTGAGTTCGGATTCATCGATTTCTGGCAATTCTAATTTTTCATTTGGATGTAATGCTTTGAGTCTTTCTACCTCAATATCCAAAGCTGTTTTCTTACCAATTATTTTTCTGTCGTAATGTATAATTATAGGGAATCCTATGATCATGGACAATACCAAGCCTAATATTGTATAGATGTTTTCGAAATTAGTTTCGATGCTAATCACGAAAAACAGAAGAGCGACAATGACCATAACGAGGGCGGCAATACCACCTTTTTTACGGTTGTTGATGTTTTCTTGAGCGATTCTTCGAATGTCATCTTCCATGTTGTTGTGTTGTCTGCGTAAGATTTTATAATGATTTAGAGATGTGTAAGCTTATAACTTATCTTCTCGATTACTTCTACGTACCATTTCTCTTAGTTTCAATTCGTCTTCATCAATTTTGGGTAGCACTAATTTTTCTTCAGGGTACAAGGCTTTAAGTCTTTCTAATTCCAAATCAACAGCAGTCTTTCGTCCGATGACTTTCTTTTCAAAGCTGAATGCCATCTTAAAGCCTACAACAAAGACTAAAATAGTTCCTGCGATCCAATACATGTTTTGGAATTCACTACTTAAGACCATGATAAACATAATAAGTACAATTAGACCTGTGATCATCGCAATGATTCCAGCTTTACGTCTGTTGGATACATTTTCTGTTGCGATTCTACGTAATTCTTCATCCATGATTAATATCTTATATCAAAGTCTAATTTACATTTCTCTTTTTGAGACAACTTCATTTACTGGAATATCGTGGCTACCTATAGGGATGTATTTCATTCGCTGAAAAGGGTAGGCGACACCTACAGAATGTGCGTTGGGTTGTTCATTAAGGAATGTATCGTAGTATCCGCCTCCGTAACCTAGTCGATTACCTTTATAATCATATGCCAATCCAGGAGTAATGATGAGATCGATGTCTCCGATATATTCGATAGAATTAGCTGGGTGTGATGTTCCAAAAACACCTTTCTCTAGTTTTGTGATTGATTGTAATACTAGGTGTTGAAGTTTTCTGTTAGCTAAAGTTTTTGGTGCTATGATGGCCCTTCCATCTGCAATTAGCCTTTCTATTAGAGGTCGTACATTTATCTCGTCGCCCATAGGTATATAGGTGTGTATTACTTGATAGTCCCACTCTTGCACTATATCAAAGATCTTATCACATACCCAATTGTCATATTCCCTTTTACTACTGGGATCTATTTGGCTACGATGTGTGATGATCTCCTTTCGAAGTGTTGCTTTTCGTTGCTTTAGTTCTTCCTCATTTGTCATTGAATCGACGATTTTGTATAGAATTCATTTCCCTTCAATTATATGCAATTAATTTTGATTCATAAGCTATTTGTGCACCTTTAATGCGTTTTTACTTGGACTCAAGTCTGTTGTCATGAGAACTTATTACCAAATGTTTTCTATCTTTCTTCGAAATTAGAAGTTATGATTAAGAATGTAATGTTAATACTATTGTCGATGGTTTGGTTGTCTTGTGGTGATGATGATTGTGATCCTGATCGTTTGGTGGAAATTAATATTGAAGAAATCACAGTTAAGTCTTTTTCCAACCTAAAACCGACAGGGGAGGTATGGGATGATAGTCCTCTAGAAAGTGAATATCCAGCAGACCTCGTTATAGCTATTGGCTATCCAGATACTATAGTATGGCAATCAGAGATATACGTGCCTAACGTCAAATCACCTACCGAAACTATATTTAGTCACAACGTGTCACTGACGAATATGGATGAAAATTTCACTATTTCTGTTTGGGATATGGATGATGTAGAAAACGAATTCATAGGTTCTGTGAGTCAATCTCCTAGAGATATTTATCAAATGGGTAATTGTTTGCCGTCTTATTCATTAGTCAAGGATAGTTTGGAAGTAGAGATCATAGCAAGTTACGTGGAGCGCTAACCTTTAATGTTTTTTTTAATGTGAATTCAATTTTGCCTTTGTCTATGGATTAAGATTCATAAGAATTTTAGGTGAAAGTACGCTTGTATGATACAGTTGTCATCGTGATCTTGCTCTTTCTAGATCGTGTTATGATCCAACGTTAAATATCAAGCCCAATGAAAAATAACTTTATAACTTTCAATTCTATTTTTACTATAGTTTTATTCTGCAGTTTAGTTCTATTGATCAGTTCCTGTGCCGCTAATGAAGTGGAGAATGAAAAACTAGAAACCAAGGAAGTTTCTGATGATGATGTAATGATCGTATTGGATGAGCCGGAGGAAATGTATAGTATGCAGCCACCGTCTGTTAATCCTGAGGATAATAATGATTTTAAGGTAGTATTATCTGTAGATAGTATCATGTACTTAGGTCAGTCTGGTATGATGCAAGTATGGATTGGGGATAAAAATATTGATGTAACTTTTTCTGAAGGGATGACTCAGGATGAAAAAACACTTCCAAGCAGTATTGGTCAATATGCTAAGATTACACCTTATGCGCCTGATTTTGAAGTGACCGCACTCTCAACGATATTATGTTATAAGATAGATCCTAGTGGGTCTGAGATTCGATATTCTCTTGTACCAAAAGATGAAGGCGATTATAAAGTAAGCGCAGACATAGAACTCTATGAAACATCTGATTGTACAGGTATAGCTGTTCCGAAGACTGCACGCGCACTATCTGTATCTGTAGGGGTTAATATGAATAAAGAAATATCTAAAGGAATACATAAAATGGAATCTGTGGTTTGGGATAAATTTATGGTGTTTTGGATCGCATTGATCACATTGATATTTGGTGCGGCTATCTTTGTGATAAGAAAATACATTAAGAATAAAACTGGATTTGAGGATGGCGGAAATCCATCTTAAATATGGAATAAGATGAGAATGATTAAATGGTTATTTACAATTAGTAGCAGACGCTAATAATTCACTTCAATCTGTAGTTTGGGTTTATATAATTATATTTATCTGATAATATAAACAATAGAACTATGAAACTAGGCGCATTCTCAGTAAGTCTCAGCGTAAAAGACCTCGCTGTATCCAAAGCATTTTATGAAAATATAGGCTTCTCATCTTTTGGAGGAGACATGAAGATGAATTATCTAATCATGAAAAATGGTAATGCTCTCGTAGGATTATTTCAAGGTATGTTTGAAGGAAATATACTCACCTTTAATCCTGGTTGGGATGAAAACGCATCTAAACTTGAATCTTATGATGATGTAAGGGCGATACAAAAACATCTAATTGAAAAGGCTGTAAAATTAGATAGTCAAGTAGAAGAAGGTACTGCTGGTCCAGCAAGTCTTACTATTACAGATCCAGATGGAAATATTATATTGATAGATCAGCATGTATAATATTTCAAGGTTATAATATAACCATTATAAAACTATATCAGAGCCATCAAGATTAGATTCTTGATGGCTTTATTAGTTGTTATTATTTAGTTGTATCTTATACGGCGTATAGATCTATTTCCGTTTGTTTTGGATCCTGTTATTTACACTTTAATCTACATGCTATTTATGTCAAAGCAGTTCAAAATGTTATCAGCGCTCAATGCTAATCAGATAGAGCAATATCGAAACGCTGTAGTAAATGCATTTCCTGAAATAGTAAGAAAGTCGCCAGTCATAGCTGCGTATTGGGAGAGGGTAGAGCGATACTTTCCAGAGTATCAATTGTTTTTAGTCTCAGACGACGGAGATATAGTTGCTTTTATAAATAGTATAGCATTTAGCTGGGAAGGTGAGTTAGACGAGTTACCCAGAGAGGGTTGGGATTGGATGTTGATCAAAGGAATTTCGGACTATGAACAAGGAATACAAGTCAACAGCCTTGGAGGATTACAAATAATAGTTAGGCAGGATTATCTTGGTCAGGGTAATAGTAAAGTCATTATAGATAAAGCCAAAGAAGTGGTAAAGGAAAGAGGATTTGAAAATTTTGTAATTCCAATAAGACCTACTTATAAACATCGTCATCCTCAGATGAAAATGAGTGAGTATATGCATTATAGAGTTAATGATAAAATCTATGATCCATGGATAAGAACACATTTGAAAGGTGGTGCAGAGATTCTAAATATATGTGACAGAGCGATGCATGTATATGGCAGTATCAATTTTTGGGAAGGTATAATGAAACAACCTATTACCCAATCAGGGAAGTATGTAATAGATGGTGCACTTTGTCCAGTACAGATAGATGTTGAAAAAGATTATGGTGAATATTTTGAGGATAACATTTGGATCAGTTATCGATAGACCACAAGTCATCTTATTCCTAGTCCGCTGGAAATATTTTTTTGCCTTGCATGTTTTTTTCAACTTCAGGGAGTATTTCCATATTGTCCCAGATGCCACTACGAAGCGTCTGAGCATAGGTCGGTACTAATCCAGCAGTGTCCATCAAGCTAGCTGCTGTTTCGTAATCATATTGAAGTTTATGATGCTCATATTTAAGTTGACCATCGATCATTTCTATAGTCATATACCATACATGAGATCCTCCATCATTAGCAGGCATTCCGATTACTCCAGCATTGAGCCAATATTTATCATTTAGTGATTGTGAAAATGGTAGACCACAATGACCAGAAAGAATAATATCTACATTAAGCGCATCGAAATTGCTTTGTTTGGTTTTCCAATCTGTAGATGCGAATATGAACTCGGAAGTGTCATGGTAAGATCCATGGAGAACTACAACTCTCTTATCGTAATAGTCAAAAGTGATAAACTCAGGTAGCGATTTGATCCAGTCCAAATTTGCGCCTTTTATTTTGGACTGAGCATATGGATACCATTGCTTGGAAAATATATCACATCTTCCACCTTCTGTAAAATCACACGCACAATCATCTAGACCTTCAGCGATTTGCTGTTCTACATTTCCAGAGATACTATGAATGCCCCAATCTCTCATAAGTTCTATGCATTCCACTGGTCGTGCACAGTATGCGATGATATCGCCAGTGCAAAGTATATGAGACGGTAAGATATTAAGATCTTGAGCCACAGATTTTATGGCTTGCAATGCTTGTAAATTAGAATATACGCCTCCGAAGACGAGGATTTTACCGTGTATAGGACTGATGTTTTTCACTGTATAGGGTTTGAATTTTAATAGATCTTAAATACTAATAATTGCCTTTTGGTTCAATCTCCATAGTCTTGCTATTTCCTATCATCGAAGTAATAAGAAATACTATAAGGCTAAATATAGCACCTATAATATTGGCAGATAATAATACGCCATATCTACCCTCAAAGAATGTGAGTGATTCTGGCCACATCTGCAAAGTAAATAGTATGCCAACGATAATACCGACACCTACAGTTAAGTAAAACGCTAAGGCATTACTTTTCATTTTCCAAAGTATAAATATAGGGGCTAATCCAAGGACCATAGTTCCACTAATGGTAGTTGCCGATAAGATGGTCGGATTAAGAAAGATAGGAATGGTACCTATGATAGTGAAAATGACCATGATCCATCTGCCACGTTTGAGAGATTGCTTTTGAGTATTAAGATCGGCATCAATTAACTTTGCTGACGAGATGAAGGTAGAATCTAAGGTTGAAGCTGCCGATGTAATCATTATAAAATTCATTATTAGCATCAATGGGATTCCGAAGAGTTTACTGACTTCCACCGCAGCTTGGCCTTCAAGTCCTGATAGTCTTGCATAGACGCCCACTAAGCTGAATAATAGGATACAGATAAATCCAACTATAGCAGCCCAGAGAAATGCCTTTAGTGTCTTCTTACTGTCGGCGATAAACCCTCTATCTGTCAATACTGCATCATGAAATGGATAACTAAATACTTGTATCAGTGCTACGAAAAAGAAGTTGAGTCCGGCATTCATTTTCCAATCACTAGAAGAAGTATAATCTGTTACCGAGAAGTCACCATCAGGGAGTACCATTGTAAGGATCACCACTAGCATCACGGCAAAGAAAATCATTTGGATCACATCAGTCATGATAGAACTGCTCATTCCTCCCTTGAGTGAATAAAGTAAAGTTAACAGTGTGAAAACAAGAATCGATAAGTAGTAATGCATGCTACCACTCTCACCAAAGTAGCTACCTATAACCATGGTATTTGACCAGACTTCATTGAATAATCTAAAGCCGATAAGTATGGTGAAAATCCATACTGCGGTCCGGCCATATTTACTTTCCAAAAAATGATGCAATGAGGAAAATCCTCCTTCGGTCCTAAGTTGATATATCACAATACCAGCCACCATAAACGATAAGTAGTACAAGCCGTACGATATACCTCCAAGTATTCCAAACTCCATACTAAGATTTGCAGCATTAGTAATCGATTTGGCAAATATCCAAGAGATGACTAAAGATGCCATGAGCACGATAGAACTCACTTCTTTGTCTTGTGTCTGTGCCTTATAAAATTCGGCAACAGTCTTAGCCAATGGCGACATCCATAGGAAAGCCAAAGAAAAAATGAGTAGAAGTATCCATTGGTATATTAACATAAGTTAAAGTAAAATTTCAAAGTAAAAAGTCGATATTCCAGTGTAAGTGGGAAAGAGAATTGGTAAATCGTAGCTTTAATAATATGCCCTAATTTATATCCCACCATACTTTTCGATCTACACTATTTCCATCACCATTGTTGGCGATGTTAAAGTTTATTTGGTTGAGCGCTTCTTCGTCTGCAGGATAAGGCATGCGTACCGGTATCAGGTTGTTATTGAGACTAGCGGAGATGGTTTTAAGCGCAGGAAATCCAGTTCTTCTATATTCTATCCAAGCTTCGTAGCCATTAATGGAATTGGCAATCCATTTCTGTGTTATTATTTGCTCTATCGCTTGGTCATCATTATATGTAGCATTACCAGAAGTAAGATAATCGATTGGCATCTCAGTATTCCAATAGGCAAACGCTTGTCTTACACCTTCTTCATATAGTAACTGTGCGTCGCCATCTATATATCCTTTTAAGGCAGCTTCTGCAAGTAAGAATTTTATCTCCCAGCTGGTAATAAAATTGCCAAATAGTTCGCCTGGGTTTTCTCGGAAGATGGTTCCTGTAAGTGAGTAGTCTGACACTGAAATAGAAGTAGAAGAAGCATCTGGTCCATTAAGTAATCCAGTATAACTACCATCATTTCCAGATGGTCTATAGTATGTTTTTATTCTTGGATCATTAAGGTCTTGAAGTATCCCTTGCGCTGTTTCTGACATGACAAAGAGATTGAAATCTCCATCACGTAGATTTGCCATTCTAAAGTTATTAGGCTGTGAATCAAGGAAGTCTAGTACTGCATTTTCATCTTGAGTAGTGATGTAGTGGCCACCTTGAAATAGTGTATTGACTTGTTCCGATACTTCAGTTGCTGCGGAAGATCTAATAGAAAATTTAATGAATAATGAAGCCGCTAATTTTTTCCATTTATCGAGGTTGCCATCATATATGATATCTCCTTGCAGTGGAGTCGTATAATTGTTATTGTCTAATAAATCTATGGCCTGATGCAGATTATCTAATATGCCTGATTCACTGAGGTAAATACTTTCTTGTGTATCATAGCTTGGAGTGACTATGCCATCGGTACCTCGTAATGCTTCGGAATAAGGAACATCACCATATATATCAGTGGCTAAAGCAGCCATATAAGATTTTAGTATGAGTGATGGTGCTTCGTATACCGCAAAAGCTTCATTGTTTCTAGAGAGAGTAAGTAGAATTTCGTTATCTCTAAGGTTGCGATATATAGTAGGCCATGGATTGCCACCAAGTTGTGGTTGTGATAGATTATGTCTGTCGAATAAATTGAAATCTATGGCGGTAAAATGTTGTGACAGTAAATTTCCGGCCACAAATCCTTCATAAGCCATCTCATCTCCGAGATCATAGATTACCTGACGTAATAACAAGTTGGGTTGCACTTGCACAGGACTATTAGGATTAATGTTAAGCTCTTCGAATCCACTTGTGCATGCAGAAAAAGTTGCAGCGATAAGTAGCGTTAAATATATATAGGTATGTTTCATTTTTATATCTTTTTAATAAATCAATTAGTTGTTCAGTAATCGATCATTATTTAGAGCTGTATATTTAATTTGATTCCAATACTTCGACTGGATGCATAACTCATGTCTTCTACACCACTAATGAAATTATTTCCTTGAACCGCAAGCTGCTCTGGATCAAAATGTGGTATCTCGCTAAACGCAAAAAGATTTCTACCTGTAAGTGTAATGCGAAGATCTTTACCTCCATCACTATACTTCTTAAGTATTTTCATTTCATAGGATAATGAGAGCTCTCTTATTTTTAGATAACTAGCATCATAAGTGTTATTCTCTTCATGATTACGATCGTAAAACTGACGATAGTATGATTCTGCATTGATCGCTTGTGTATTAGGTATATAGTTTGGGTTTTCTATGGTACCTGTATTGACCACTCCTTCTGCTACTATGCCAGATTCTGGCCTGTTTACGGTTTCTAATAGTTGTCCTGCTACTCCTGCGAGGGCTTGCGTACGAGATACTAATATGCCTCCTTGTCTCCAATCTAGTAATGCACCTAGAGACCAATTTTTGTACTGCACAGTATTGCTCCATCCCAATACAAAGTCAGGGTTATAGTTACCTAATTTGATGAGATTATTATCGACGATGTATTTACCATCAGCTCCGATTATAAATTGTCCAGCTTCGTTCTTTTTATATCCTGTACCATAGAGATCCCCTATACGTCCACCTTCTTCTACTTGATGCCATACCGTTTGATTTATATTGTCGTAAACACGTGAGTAGGAGAGTGTTAGTCGACCTTCTATTTCGTCAGGTAAGCTTTCGATAGTCGTTACATTTTTACTGAAGTTAAATGCAGTGTTCCATTTTAAATTTTGATTTTGTATTGCTCTTATATTTAACAATGCTTCGATACCTTTTGATCGTACTTCTCCACCATTAATTACTCGTTCAGTATATCCTGAAGAGATGGCTACTGGCAACGCTAAGATCTGATTAGTAGTAAGACTGTTGTAATACGTAAAGTCTAATCCAATGCGATCATCTAATATTCTGATATCAGTTCCAAATTCTACAGAAGTAGTTTTTTCTGGAGCAAGACTGTTGTTGGCGATGAGATCTTGCGCGCTAAATGTTGGTTGTGAATTATAAGCAGTTTGCGCTTCGAATACTCCAGTAGTCTGATAGGGTGAGGTATCATTTCCTACCTGTGCGACACTTGCTCTTACGGTAGCGAATGAAATTGTTTCTGGAAGATTAAATATTTTAGAGACTACCCATCCTGCGGAAATAGATGGATAAAAGAAAGATGTATTATTTGCGGAAGTAGGTGTGGCTAAGGCACTTGACCAATCATTACGTCCTGTTATTTCTAAAAATAAATAATCCTTGAAGCCTACCTTTGCAAGACCAAAAACAGAATTTATTCTCTTGTCAGAAGAAAAGGAAAATGCATCAATAGGTGAAGCGGCATTGGATAAAGAAAATATTCCAGGTTGTGCTAGAGATACAGTCTGAAATTGTTTTGTAGCAGCGGATTGGTCTAGTCTATTAGTTCCTACTGAGATGTCGAAATCAAAATTGCTTGCTTCTGTTTTATAGTTGGCTAATATTTCGGTATTGATTTCTCGATAGCCTACGGCGTGTTCTGCATACGCTCCATTTCTAAATCTATTAGTGCTATAGTTTCTTTTAAATCTACGATCTTCATCAGAGTTATCTAAGCCTGTAGTAAGTCGCAAACTTAATTTGTCATTGAAAGAGTATTGCGTTGAAAAATTTCCAAATATTCGGTCTCTTACAAATGAGTTGGTATTTTCTTCTAATATGAAATATGGATTATCAAAAAATGTGTAATTAAATGAATATTGCTGTACACCTTCCAGGCCAGGTTGCCAATAATTTTTTAGTACTTCAGTATCTAATGATCGCGGCCCCCAAGCAACTAGTGAATAATTTATATTCTCTGATCCATATCCACCTGATGGTCGATTGTCGCTACTACTTCGAGTATAGTTAATGGTAGAATTGATTTTCCATTTATCAGTAAGGGCAAAAGATAATCTGCTGATCACAGCACTCCGATCTAAGTTAGTGCCAGGGATGATAGATTCGTTTTGGAGATTAGATAATGCGATACGATAAGATCCACGATCATTACCTCCTGTAAGGGCGATATGATTAGTTAATGTGCTACCTGTCCGATAAAAGCTCGATAAGTTATCAGCATGAGATATAAATGGTGAGCCTGGAATAGCTGCACCACCATGAACAGCTACGTCGCCACCTCTAACCGTCTGACCATTGGCTAAAGTTATTGGACTATCAAACTGTGAGATCAATGTACCTTGATCTAGTTCTGGTCCCCAACTGTAAGTAATATTATCATTGGTACCTCCGCCTAATCCATCTACAAATTCAAATTGACCAGAGTTTCCTTGACCATATCTATTTTGAAATTCAGGTAGTTGAAAGGGAGTCTCTATCGAAAGTCCAGTAGAGAAACTAACTCCGATTCCTTCTTTTTGATTGCCAGTTTTGGTAGTGATAAGTATTACACCATTAGACGCTCTCGTACCATATAAAGCTGCTGCACTTGGGCCTTTTAATACTGATACGGATTGTATATCATCAGTATTGATATCCATGGCACCATTACCAAAATCTACTTCTTGAAACCCAGCTGCCGCTTCGTTGGTGAAATTGAGAATACTATTGTTATTGACGGGTGTGCCGTCTACTACAAAAAGAGGGTTGTTATTAGTCAACGAACTCTCTCCGCGAATTGTAATTTTGGATGTGCTACCTATTCCTGTTCCTCCTTGAGTGACCGTGACGCCAGCAAGTTTTCCAGCAAGATTTTGTACAAGATTGACAGATTGTACATCGGTTAATTCTTCGCTATCAAGCTGTTGTACATTATATCCAAGCTTTGCAGTAGATCGTTCGAGTCCCAATGCAGTGATGACCACATCCTCTAGAATTTCACCATTTTCGAGCATAGTGATTTTGAGAGTGTTAATGCCGTTTCCAGCCAAGACTTCTTTGGTTTGGTAGCCTAGATAGTTAAGCTCTAATATGGTTTGTGAGTTTGGAACCGTTAATGTCCAATTTCCATCTACATCAGAAATGGTACCGTTTTGAGTACCCTTTTCTCTAATGGTAGCTCCGATAAGTTCTTCCTTTGTATTAGCATTCTTAAGATTACCGTTAATAGTAATTTGTCCATAGATACTATGGGTAAGTACCATCATAAGTGATAGCCATCTGATTTTTAATATCAAAATGAATAATTTTTGAATAAGTAAAACATGAATTCAGCAACGTAGGATTATCTGCAAATGCAAGACATCATACAAGTCGCGATTAATAACAATAAGATCAATGAAAAATAGTTACGCGGCTACTTGAGGTGGTCCGCGTAAGGATGTGATATTCAGAAGATGGTTGTCGATTTTATAGATTAGATAAGTCCCAATTGATGGAGTAAAGTCGAAGAGTATTTCTACAATTTTATGGTAGACAGTTACATGTATGTTTTTGGAATCAACAAACTCTTGGAAATCGTTAAAATCATCAATATCTAATTTGATACTTGAAGCCACACAATGTATTTCTCGACTGTATGTGGCTAAGTATTTATCTAAGTCTTCTGCGAGTGTTTCTCTTGACCAAGCGAGTTTTTCAAATATTGCACGATGATAGCTTTCTTGCTGTAGTCCTATAAGGTACAAACCGCCATCACTTGATCTTCCGTAAGTATCGTGACCTTTGCTGAGAATATTTGCTGCCGTATTAATTTCCTCTTGAGATAAAGTAGGACAATCATTACCCAATATGATCACATTGGTATATCCTTGAGCAAAGACATGATCTATATTTTGCGTAAGCTTTTGACCAAATGAAAGAGAATCACTATCACTATCGGATAAAAAGTAGGAAAGTCCAGTTTTCCTTATTGTACTTTCTGTATGATCTATTAATGCTTTTACTACCTTCTGATTACGCCTATAGTCGTTGGGAACTAGACTTTTACGTCGAGCTTCAAGATCAGCACTTCTAGTAAAATATAGGATCGCTGTCGAGGATGATTTTGCGGTATGTAAGCCAAGTATCATTGTAGACGGCTAAGGTGAGTAAAATATCTATACGATACAGTCCGCTTTTTAAATTATTTGATTTTAGATCTAGAAAAGATA
>CALKJD010000127.1 GCA_937995755.1 uncultured Saprospiraceae bacterium
AACGATCCGTTTGACGAAGGAGATGATGACGAAGATGATAGTGATCCAGCAGGACCTACATTCTACGATCTAGCATTGACTAAGACTACGACACAAGTAGGACCATTTAGCTATGGTGAAGCAGTAACATTCACGATGACTGTATATAACCAAGGTTTCTCAGATGCAGCTAACATTGTATTATCAGAATACATTCCTTGTGGATATGTATATGATGCTACCAATGATGGTACATGGACATATGATGAAGCTACAGGAATAGCAACTACGACGATAGTAGATCTATTAGAAGGTGGAGAGAGTACAACAGTTGATATCACATTAGTCATCCAGCCATGTGATGAAGATGATGCTTGGCTTAATATAGCAGAGATCACATCGTTTACAGATGAAGATGGCAATCCTGAAGAGGATATTGATAGTACACCAGATGGAGACCCTACGAATGATGGTGGTGGTGTGCCAGATGGAGATACTGATGATGAAATCGATGGAGACGGAACAGCTAATCCAGGTGAGGATACTGAAACAGGTGATGAAGATGATAGTGATCCTGAGTTAATCGAGATCTTTGATTTAGCCTTATTCAAAACTGTAGTGACAGAGTTACCATATTCATATGGAGACGATCTAGAGTTTGCGATCACAGTGATCAATCAAGGTAACGTAGATGCAGTAAATGTAGTAGTAACAGACTACATGCCAGCAGGATACAACTTTGATCCAGCGATCAATACAGGATGGACTATGAACGGAGTAGGACAATTAGAGTATACTATAGCTTCACTGCCAGTAGATGCAGAGCTAGTACTTCCATTGTTCTTAGAGTTGACAAGCAACGGAAACGGTGCAGTTGATTATACTAATGCAGCTGAGATCAGCGATGCAGACGATGATGACGATCCTAATAATGATGGTCCAGAAGATGCAGATAGTGATCCGGATAACGATCCAGATAATGATAACGATGTAGAGCCAGGAGATGAGAATGATGACGTAGTGGATGAAGATCCAAACGATCCATTTGATGAAGGTGATGATGATGAAGATGATAGTGATCCTGCATTACCATTATTATTTGATTTAGCATTAACTAAGACTACTGCGCAACCAGGGCCATATGCTTATGGAGATGCTGTCACATTTACTATGACAGTATACAACCAAGGTGGAATCGCTACTGACAATATCGAAATCACAGAGCATATTCCATGTGGATATATCTATGAGGCATCTAATGATGCGATCTGGACATATGATACGGTTACAGGTATAGCTACGACGACGATCACTGATCTACTCGAAGCAGGTACTAGTACTACAGTAGACTTAGTATTGACTGTGCAGCCATGTGCTGAAGCTGATGCTTGGACTAACATAGCAGAGATCAGCGAATTTACTGATGAGGAAGGTGAGCCACAAGAAGATATCGATAGTACACCAGATGATGATCCTACTAATGATGGAGGTGGAGTACCTGGTGGAGATACTGATAACGAAGTAGATGGAGATGGTACTGCTAATCCAGGTGATGATACTGAAGCAGGTGATGAAGATGATGCCGATCCAGAAATGATAGAGGTATTTGATTTAGCATTAATCAAAACTATAGATAATGTAGGACCTTACGGAGAAGGTGAAGTAGCTACATTTGATATCGAAGTATTTAATCAAGGTAACGTTGATGCATTCAGTATCGAAGTGACTGATTATTTAAATGAAGGGTTCTCATTCGATGCGGCGACTAACATGGGTTGGTCACAAGTTGGAGATCTGCTTGTATATACTATTGAAGGGCCTTTAGCGCCAGGAGAAAGCGCAGTATTAGTATTGAACCTAACAGTAGAGATACCAGCAAATGCAAATGTGAATTCTTGGTACAACGAAGCTGAGATCAGCAATGCGGATAATGATACAGATCCTAATAATGATGGACCTACAGATTCTGATAGTACACCAGATAATGATCCAGATAATGATAATGATCTAGTAGATGGTCCGGATGATGATCTAATCTTCGATGAAGATGACGACAATGATAACGAGATCAACGAAAATCCAAATGATCCATTCGGTCTAGGAGATGACGATGAAGATGATAACGATGCTGCAGGTATCTTAGTAGTAGGAGGACTTGGAGATACAGTTTGGAAAGATCTCGATGGAGATGGAGTTCAAGATGAGAATGAGCCAGGAGTCCAAGGTGTAGTAGTAATCTTGACGGATTGCGAAGGAAACTTCATTAATTTACAAGTAACAGACGCTGACGGATTCTACTTCTTTAATAATCTAATTCCAGGTGATTACCAAGTACAATTCGACATCAGTGGATTACCTGCTGGATGTGCGTTTACTTATCAAGATCAAGGTGACGATGCCGCAGATAGTGATGTAGATAGATTTGGTCTAGCACCATGTACGACGATTAGCGGAGGAGAATATGATAGCACATTTGATGCTGGATTATTAGTACTTGCAAGTCTTGGAGATTATGTATGGCATGATCTTGACGCAGACGGAATACAAGAAGCAGGTGAGCCAGGAATAGAAGGAGTTACAGTAAATCTTTATAATGAAGATGGAGAACTTGTAAGCACAACAGTTACAGATGAAAATGGATATTATCTATTCGAAAACCTATATCCTGATACTTACTTTGTTGAGTTTATAGATCCAGATGGATTTGATCCTACATTCTCTGAGCAAGGGAATAATGATGGATTAGATAGTGATGTGACCAATGAAGTAATCATCCAAGATGGAGGAAGTACTACTGACCTATATATATTAGGGCCAGGAGAGAACAACTTAACTATTGATGCTGGATACTACATGTGTGTTCCTATCGGTGAAACGGTATGGTATGATGTAGATACAGATAACGTACAGGATCCAAATGAAAATGGTATCAACGGAATGAAAGTGACGTTGTGGAGATTAGTGAATGGAACTTGGGAAGAGTGGGATGACATGTATACAGGTCATAAGCCAGGTACACCATCTGATGATGGATACTATAAGTTCTGTGCACCTCCAGGAACATACTATGTAGAGTTTAAGTTACCACCAATTGGTTTAGTACAAGTACAACCAAATGTAGGAAGTGATCTTTTAGATAGTGATGTAACTAATGCAAATGGAATAGGAACAACGAATTCATTCACAGTGTATTCAGGAGAGGAGCTTTGTACTATTGGTGCTGGATATTATCCAATGGCAGAAGTAGGAAACTTCGTATGGGAAGATTCTAATCAAAACGGTATCCAAGAATTAGGTGAAGCGCCAATCCAAGGGGTGAAAGTACAAGCCTATGATTTAGGAGACAATATGATTAGTGAAGTGACTACAGATGACAATGGTGAGTACAACATGGATTACTTACAGCAAGAGAGTTATTATCTTAAGTTTACGCCACCTACTGGATACGGAATTACTGTAGCAAATGCGGGTGACGATGAGAAAGATAGTGATGTAACTCATGCATATGGAGCTAATACTACTAATGCATACGCTCTGAATTCAGGTCAGAAAGTAAGTAATGTAGATGCGGGTATGGCATTCGGAGTATTACCAGTAGAATGGTTATATGTGAAAGCTAATAACAGAGAAGATCATAACCTTGTAGAATGGGCAACCGCTACAGAGATCAACTCAGAGTACTTCGAAGTAGAGAGAAGAGTGGGTAATGATCCTTCATTTAGACCTATAGCGAAAGTAGCATCTGCTGTCAATTCATTAGAAGTAAGAGAGTATGATTACCAAGATAATGATATCGAACAATCAGGAGTTTACTACTACCGTATCAAGCAAGTAGATACTGATGGTAGAATTGATTACAGTGATATCGTATCAGTAACTATAGCTAATGTAGCAACGACAATGAGTCTATATCCAAATCCAGCGATCAATACAACGATGATCAAGGTGACAGGATCAGATGCACATAATGCAACAGTAAGTGTATTTACGAAAGATGGAAAGCTGATCAGATCAGGATTGTTATTAGATGAAATTTCATCAGGTAATTATGAGCTGAGATTAGATGTATCGACTTTCTTACCAGGTATATACACAGTACAGATAGAAACAACGCAAGACACTTGGACAGAAAAATTAATTGTGATTAAGTAAGTGTTTGCAATTGCAAACACGTCGTCGGAGTAAGAATGTGGCTTGCGAAGCAAACACATGGACTCCGAATAAAGTCCAAGTAAGATTACCGATAATAAAAAGGGTTGTTTGATTCATTTCAAACAGCCCTTTTTGGTTGGATTGATTAGTAGAGAATAGATATGTCTAATTTATATCTCTGCGGTATATTCGCTATTATGTAAAGTTTACTTGACATAATGGAAACTTTGATTTACTTTTAGGAGTAGTTAAACAAATGCAGCATGAAATCAAATTCTCTTTTTCCTCATAAGTATAAGAAAGTTGGAGTATTTATTTTACTTCCTTCTTTATTCGTAGGGATTGTAACATTAATAATAGACTTCACTCCAAGTTTTTTTGATTGGCAAGTAGTTTCTTTTTTTGATGATCCTTTATTTAAAGATTATTCATTTGTCAAAATAATTGAGGATAATGTCTTATTAGAAATAACTGGAATATTAATTATTGTAGGCGGTGTTCTAACAGCATTTTCAAAGGAAAAATATGAAGACGAATTCATATCAGCTATAAGATTAGGTGCTTTAGTTTGGGCCCTAATTATAAACC
>CALKJD010000128.1 GCA_937995755.1 uncultured Saprospiraceae bacterium
AATAAAGAAACTGAAGCTTTCAACAAAGTGATCACTGCAGCGAAGGAAAGTTTTGATCAAATAAAAGAAGCTAAAAAATCACTTCAACTCAGCAAAAAAATCATTGAGATGCAAGAAGACACTTTACAGAAAAACTTGAAAAAAGAAATGGGCAAAATCTCAAGTAGTCTGGATAGTTTATCTAATCTATTCTTGGATGCAGAAGGCCTCAAAGGAATACAGCGAAATCCAAACAATCTCAACGCTAGACTGCAGACGGCAAGAAGCTATATAGGATCGTCTTGGGAAAAGCCAGGTCAAAACGCAATGAGAGCTGCAGATAATGCTAGAGAAGAAGCCAGTAAAACAATCACTGCCGTTAATGACTTCATACAAGGTGATTACAAAGTATTTCAAGAATTGATAAAAGGACTCAATGTGAAAATATTTAAAGTGATGGAGCCAATAAAGATTGAGTAACTCATGACATCCATTATTCTAATACATTAACGCAAAAAAGCAGTTTCACCTAGAAAATGAAACTGCTTTTTATTATATTATAAGACTAGAAATTATTTGCCAAAAGGATCAGCAAATTTGTCGTCTTTAATCATCTCTTCATCAGTAAGTGTTTCTAGATAAGCTACTAAGGCTACTTTTTCACTTTCGCTGAAATTCATCTGCTTAGCCTGACCATTATTCGCTTTTAGTTCAAAACTTAAGTTGTCATGATTTTTCACTTGGTTAGAATAGAAATCTACCACCTCTTCCAAGCTTGCAAATCTACCATCATGCATATAAGGACCAGACAAACCTATATTTCTTAAGAATGGTACTTTAAAAACACCCATATCACTTGAAAAACCAGAAACTGCACCTTTACCTTGATCTGCATACACTTCGTCCAAGCCATTATTAGCAACAGCTTTTACAGTAAAATCATGTTGTGCACCATGACAAGACGCACAATTGGAATTATAAAGTGATTTACCTAAATTTTCAGCAACTGTAAAATTGGCAAAATCTTTATTGACGTCTAAAGTTTGGTTCATCCCTTCATCAAACTTCGATTCATTAGAAGATATGGCATTTACAAACTGAGTGATTGCAGCTAAAAGATTTTCTTCATTTATTTCATCTTCACCGAATGCCTTTCTAAATAAGATATCGTAATAAGATATTGATTTAACTCTCTCTACCATATCCTTCATTGTCATTCCCATTTCAGCTGGATTTTCTATAGCTGCTTGAGTTTGCTCTTCCATACTATGAATCGAATCATCCCATGAGAAACCTGCAAGTGCAGCACCGCCATTAGAACTACCATAAGAAGTAGTCAGTCCCATAGCTGTAGTACCAAGAGCGAGACTATTTCTTACTGTAGTCTCTCCATCAAACCCTTCCGACAATGCTTCGTTATGTGCAAATCCAGAAGTCTGAACATGACAAGACCCACATGATACTGTACCATTCCTAGAGAGCAACTCATCATAAAACAAGACTCTCCCTAAGGTAGCTGTATGATTTGCCCTATTTAACTGACTAGGATCAATTGAAAAAAATGATCCTGTGTTGATAAATGCTGGAGCATCAACGGTATAATTATATAATTCTCCTGGAAGGTTTACGCTTTTGGATAACTCCTCATATTCGCTAGCTGTATAATTCACTGCTGTTGTTTCCTTCTGGCATGAAGATAACATCAACACAGAACCTATTAAAATTGCGGATAGACTGACTAGTTTATTTAGATGCATTTATGTAATATTTTATTGGGTGTTATGTCCAAAATCTACACCAAAAACGTAAAAAACGTTCGAATTGTGATATGGCAGTACGCTAAATATAAGAATTTATAGAATCACATATGGCGCCAACAAGCATATTTCTAAGCTTTAATAACCTTCTGCGACAAAGACAAGACCTATATTATTAGATATTCGCTGCTTAGCTTTTAACAATCTTTAACATCGAGAGACTCTCTATAAGTATATTTTATAGATACATTTGTCCTTGTAATTTTAATAATCCTTTATCAGATCACATTATGCGTACTTTTATACAAATAGCTTTTACTCTTATTACATTCTCTCTGATATCATGCGGCGGTGATGCTAAATCTACAGATAGTGCTACATCTAGCTCATCCACTACAGAGAGTAGTACTACTAAGCCAGTACCTACCTTTAAGATGGCTAATGATAAAAGCAAACAAAACTCTGGGGCCAAGGTGAGTGAAAATACAGTTGTAAAAAACACTGTAGCACCAACAAAATCTGATAATGATGCCTCGTCTACAGATGGTCAAATACTTAGTAGCGTTCCAAATGCTTGCGCTCTGATAAGCGTAGAAGAGATTGCCAATATACTAGGTGTCCCTGCCGCTGACATTAAACAAAATGATGCGAGTCACACTAGGAGTCCCTATACTAGATCATGCTTTTTCAGATGGGATGGAGCGTCAGCCAATACAGGAGTATTGCTACAAGTACAAGCTAATCCTGTTCAGGAAGAATATGCAGAATGGGTGACACTTTTCGTGAGCAGTAAAAGAACTTCAGGTGAAAAAACAATGGGTACCAATGAAACCTTTAAATATGATAAACTAGAAGGTTTGGGTGACGACGGTTCTTATTCGCATAGACTTGGAAAATATATCTGGAGAGATGGCAACAAGTATGCTTTCATGATTGCCTTCAACACAAATAGTGCAAAGGAAATTCAGATGAAAAACGCTAAGGCAATTGGAAATATTATGATGGAAAACTATAAGAAATTATAATTTCTCTATTCAAGCTTCCATTGATCACAAAACATTTTTATATATTCAACTATCCATCAATTAGTTACATATCAATTAAATGTAAAAAATATGATCTCTTGGCTAGTATCTAATATTGAAAAGTACTCTTTCGGAGTATGCTCATATCTCGCAGACAGAATGGGACTTCGTAGTTCTAGGATTCGCCTTTATTTCATTTACACCTCGTTTGTAACCTTTGGATCTCCAGTAATATTATACTTGTGCATGGCATTTTGGATTAATATCAAATCCTACTTAAGAAGAGGTATGATGCTTTGGAGCAAATAAGTACTATTTGAAGCTTTGTATCTTTCATTTCCGAAACTTTAGACCGCTACTTCATTGCTAACCAATAGCGCTAACCTACTCTATTCCATATTCTATATAATGTAATTCCTGCTAAGGTTGCTGAGAACAAAGCAATGAAAGAATACAGCGTCTCTCCATAAATCATATACCCTACTCCGAATAAGGATCCATATACTAAAACCACCCCAAGTACGATAGCCAACAATTTGCTTCCGAATCTATCATTCGTAATACTCAATCCATTTTTCTGAATTACCGTAGACCAACCCGGAGAGTACGGTTTAATCTTATTATAAAACGATACCAGTTTTTCATTTTCAGTAGGTCTCGTTGCATAAGTCACTATAAGCCATACGACAGTAGTAATTCCAATATTATAGAGCAGTTTATAATGTCCAGGCATATATCCAATATCTTGAGGAGTACTTCCATCAAACCAGATGTGAAAATAAAGTGCAATTAAAAATGAGCAAACCATTGCTGCGATCTCCGTATATGCGTTGATACGCCACCAAAACCATCTTAAAATGTAAATCAGCCCTGTACCCGCGCCCAACATTATTATAAGTTGGAAAGCAGCCTCAGCACTAGTTAGTGTAAGTGCTAACAATGCTCCTAACACCATCATTACCGCTGTACTTAATCGCCCTAAGACTACCAATTGCTTCTCCGTCGCTTTAGGATTTACAAATCTTCGATAGACATCATTAACTATATAAGATGAGCCCCAATTAAGGTGACTGCTAATGGTAGACATGAATCCTGCAAATAAAGAGGCTAAGATGATCCCTAATAAACCTGCAGGCAAGAATGTGAGCATTGCAGGATAGGCCAAATCATCATTAATTATGTCTGGGTCTATATTTGGAAATTTGGCTGCAAGAGAAGCGTGATCCGGAAATACAATAATGGAAGCAAATGCGATCAGTATCCAAGGCCAAGGTCTCAATGCATAGTGCATTACATTAAAGACAAACGTAGCTACAACGGCATTCTTCTCATCTTTGGCAGCTAGCATTCGTTGTGCTATATATCCGCCTCCGCCTGGTTCCGCTCCAGGATAGTAGCTAGCCCACCACTGTACACACAAGGGCAAAAGAAACAATGTCATAAACATATTATCATCCTGAGGTATAAAGGCCATCCTTGACTTTATCTCAGGCTGACTCAGCAAATTAGATAATCCACCTATCTCTGGCAAGTCTAGTATATAGATCGCTGCTAGAACGGTACCAATCATTGCTAAAATAAACTGAAAGAAATCCGTAAATAAAATACCTCTCAATCCTCCTGTCATGGAGTAAAGTACTGTTACGACACTTGCTATACCTAAGGTATGTATAGCAGGCAAATCGAACATAACACTTCCTATCTTTATCGCTGCAAGACAAACTGTAGCCATTACTACTACATTAAATAAGACACCGAGATATATAGCTCGAAACATTCTTAGAAAAGCTGCTGGCTTTCCACTATATCGCAATTCATAAAATTCAAGGTCAGTCATTACCCCTGATCTGCGCCATAGTTTAGCATATAAAAAAACGGTCAACATACCTGTGAGTAAAAATGCCCACCACACCCAGTTTCCTGAAACACCGTTCTTCCTTACAATATCTGTTACAAGATTAGGCGTATCTGCAGAAAACGTAGTAGCAACCATGGATATACCTAAAAGCCACCAAGGCATATTACGCCCACTAAGAAAAAAATCAACAGAACTTTTACCCGCTTTCTTGGATGCCCATAAGCCAATCAGTATGGTAACTAAAAAATACCCTATAATGATGGCCCAATCTATAGTATGTAATTGCATTTTCTTTTCTTTTGTCTTTTCCGAAGTAAGATATACAATTAGTTGATTGAAGATTATCTATCTCACTACTATCTCATCGATGAAGAGCCATGCTCTATTTCCTGCCCCTTGTCTTCCCTCCTCTATTACTCCGTAATCTTGAGCGAATACACGGATAGCAATTACATCGTTTTGATCGATTACAAATTCTCGAGAGTGTAATTTATGCGTTTCATCATCTAGTAATTCTTCGACAATTATTTTTTGAAACTCCTTTGAGCTCAATGTTTTTACCCATACATCTACATATTTTGGAGGATATATCCATTGCCCAGGAGAGTTGAATGCACTCACTTCAATAGTATTTATAGCTATTGCTGTATCCAAGTTCAAGGTAGCATCCATAGGCACACCAGAGAATCCAAGCCATTCATCACCAGAGTACTTTTCTTTAGATCCACTAATACCATTGACAAGACTCAATGCTCCGTAGCCTTCGTATGTTTTACTAGGCTGATACTCCAACGTAATGTCACATGCCATAGCATTATGCTTCTCTACATCGACTATAGATGGTCGACCGACTCTTTCTTCGTTTGAAGCCATAAAAGTATATCTACCTGTGTCATCTATTTCATAGCTTACTTCACCCGCACTAAGCAATCTTTTACCTTTAGGAGATCGCACTGCAATGTCAGTATTCGATAAACGATCTTGAAACACCACATTTAACTTTCCACTCTCCCCCTTTTCTATAATATATTTTAAGTCCAATGTATGATTAGCAATATTTACACCTTTGCTCTCCCAATAAGCCGCATGATCTTTATATCGATCAAGAAAATTCACATATGTTAATGATTTATCTTTACCTCTCCATAGCACCTCTGACAAAGCCATCATTCGACTATACGCCATGTATTCTACCTGATCGAAAGTATGTATATATTCCGTCCAGACATTCCCCTGACCTCCTAGTATATATTGGTGATACTGAGTTTCCAATTCATCGGGTATAGGGCTCCACGCATAGACTTTATCTAGAGGTAAATAACCACCTATAGCAAGTGGTTCACTTTCATTCACAGATTGATAATAATCAAAATAGCAATGTGACGTTGGTGTCATTATAACATCATGACCAGATTCTGCTGCTTCTATTCCACCTTCTATTCCTCTCCAACTCATTACAGTAGCATTCTCTGCTAGACCTCCCTCTAATATCTCATCCCATCCAATGATCTGCTTTCCTTTACTATTAATATACTTCTCCATTCGAGTGATAAAATAAGACTGAAGTCCGTGCTCATCATTTAACCCTTCTTTTCTTATTACATCTTGACAAAATTTAGATTTTTTCCATGCATCCTTAGGTGCTTCATCTCCACCTATATGTATATAGTCCGATGGAAATAATGAAATGACTTCATCTATTACATTTTCCAAGAATAAAAATGTGCTTTCAGTGGGACAATATATCTCAGGAAATACACCCCATTTGGTTGCCGTATAATATTCGATACTTTCGCAACCTAATTCTGGATAAGCCGCTAAGGCAGCAAGACTATGCCCTGGCATTTCTATCTCCGGAATCACTTCGATACCATAAGCAGCGGCATGATCGACTACTTCCTTAACTTCCTTATGAGTATAATAGCCACCATACTTCTCCCCATCAAATTGGTGTGGCGAATCACTGTAATGTCCTATCAAAGTTGAATCTCTATACGCTGCAACACTTTGTAGCTTTGGATATTTCTTGATCTCTATTCTCCAACCTTGATCATCCGTAAGGTGCCAATGAAAAAAATTGAATTTATAGTAAGCCAACATGTCAATATATTTTTTCACATCGGCTACATCGAACAAATGCCTAGCTACATCGAGATGCATTCCTCTATATTGAAATCTAGGTTGATCCTCGATCTTTAACTCAGGTACTTTACCATTATCACTATTATCTATTAACTGCTTGATGGTCTGTCTGGCATAAAACAACCCCATAGAATCAGCCGCTATGATACTAAATCCATTTTTAGATAAGGTAATTTGATAAGATTCCGAAAGCATATCTTCCGCGAAGGAAGTTAAGGCCGTATACTTCTCAATTTCTACGAGTTCGTTAGATAGCTTCTCGTACGTCAGAGGCATGGGTATTAAGCTAGGCATTTCCGAATTTCCCAATTTAGCACTTTTACAAGAGATACATATAAAAGCAAGAAGTACAACTACTAAAATTCGATCGAACATGACCTAAATGTACAAAAACGAAAAATGGCAGATAAAGTACCTAGACTAAAAAAGCCTCTCAGTCAATGACCAAGAGGCTAAATTACGTCGGGATACCAGGATTCGAACCTGGGGCCCCCTGCTCCCAAAGCAGGTGCGCTAACCGGACTGCGCTACATCCCGAGATGTATTATTTTTTTTGCGGTGAAGGAGGGATTCGAACCCCCGGTACCGTTTCCAGCACGCCAGTTTAGCAAACTGGTGGTTTCAGCCACTCACCCACTTCACCATTGTACTGGGCTTGCTTTTCTTGTAAAGCGATGCAAAGATAGGTTGATATTAATTAAATCCAAATTTTTACTCCTAAAATATCATCACATTTCTGAACATTTTTATAATCATCTAAAAATCATAGAATTAGATAATAATTTATTATTTTTAAGTATCAATTATCTAGAATGCATCATGATATTTTGGGGAAATAAACCGTTCGGACGATTAATAATCGCTTTAATTTTGGGCATCGTGACATCACGGTACTTCCCTATATATTCTAATGTATTGTATCTGGTCTTAGGACTTGTATTTACCACATTTCTCATATCCACCAGAAATACCTCTAGATATAGAGAATACTATACAGGGGGGCTATTAATTCTATTAGTATTTATACTTGGGTATACAAGGTATTCTTCTATCCATCCGGATATGGATTGGACCCATTACTCACATAAAATTGATAACACTCATCTCTACCTAAATGCTGAAATTCTTACTATCCCTAAGAAAACGACACGTTATAGTTGCTTCATACGAGTAAACGCTATAGGAAGCAATATAGATTCTATGCACAATGTAACAGGAAAGATGACGGCCTATTTTAAGCTGGAGGATAGTTTAGCTAGTGCGTATAGTCCTGGAGATGAAATTCTCCTAAATGGTTATGTAACTGCACTTAGACATTCGAGAAACCCAAATGCATTTGATTTTAACGATTATCTTAAAACGAAACATATATTTCATAGAGTCGACATTGCTCCAGGATTACATAAAAGCACTTCCAAAAATTTAGCAAACCCTATAGAACACCTAGCGAATAATATAAGGGCTCATTCGCTCAAAACCTTCGACAAGTACCTTGAAAATAAGGATCATAGAAGTCTGACAGGGGCCATGGTTCTTGGATTTCGAAATACAATAGATCCTGAACTATACGCATCTTATACAAAGACTGGAGCTGTGCATGTACTAGCAGTATCTGGTCTACATGTAGGAATACTTTGTCAAATACTATTGCTATTTCTAAATAAACTATTTAAATCGTCCAACAGAGATAAATTGATAAAGCTTAGTATTTTAATTTTTGCCACTACCACCTATATTATAATAACAGGTGGTTCAGCCGCAGTAATGAGGGCATCTGTAATGATTATCATTTATTACATAGGAAAATATTGGGCGGATAGAGTTGACAGTTATAATGTATTATCCATGGCAGCATTTTTCCTTATGGTGTATGACCCTTACATGATCTTCCAAGCAAGTTTTCAATTTTCTTTTCTGGCGTTGTTAAGTATTCTTTACTTCTATAGAGCAATCTATGATTGGATATTCAATTATATAGAAATCAACTCTCGACTAATTAATTTTCTATGGCAAATGGTAGCGTTATCTATCTCTGCGCAAATATTAGTGGCACCACTAACGATATACTATTTCCATAAGTTTCCTACCTATTTTTGGTTGAGTGGTATAGTTGCTGTACCTGCTGCGTATTGCGTATTAGTCTTAGGCATACTCATGATTATCTTAGAGTACATTCTACCTATGATGAATGAAATAATAGATTTTCTCTTGACTTCAATTTTCAATGTATTCATTTCCGCTATTCAGACTATAGAACATCTGCCATGGGCGACCGTAGAAAACTTGTGGTTGCATACTCACGAATTATTAATACTCTATGTTTCACTAGGTTTATTCTTAGCAGGAAGATATGTGTACAAAGCCAATTACATCTTAGCCTCATTAGTGGCTTTCATGATATTTACAATATCGAGATATCAATATAACAACATTAGTAATACTCAAGCTTCAGTAACTATTTACGATAACTATAAGGGTCATATAATTGACTTTTATGACGGCAAAACTTGCTATAGTCTTCGAAACAATAATATTGCCGATCGCTCTGTCGAATTTATAACTACCAATAATAGGGTCAACAAAAAGGTTGCTGAAATAGTCAACCTAGATCAGCACGACCACATTGCCAAATTAAGTTTTATAAAGACTCGAAATTTAATACAATTTAAAAATGAATCGATCCTATTACTTGACAGCAATTATACAGATCATAAAACACCTGTCAATGTAAATACGGCGATTATAATTGGTGGGATGAAAAGCAGTATGGACTCTATAAAGAGATATGTAAGTGCCGATCAGTGGATCATAACACAGAGTGAAAAACAATACAAGCAAAAAATCTGGAAGACATGGTGTATTAATAACAAGATACCTCATGTATCTATAAAAGAATCTGGGGCCTATAGCTTTGATATAATTGATTAAGATATAAATATGTGATCCAAAATGAATCTAAGAAAAATTAGAAAGCAAATACACTACCATTCCAAACAACGATGGGCCATTACAGTCGTTTTATTAGTAATATTTTGTCTTATTATTTATGGCCATTACACTTCTTGGAACCACGTAAACACTGAGTATAATAAAGAAGAGCATAAAACAATTCTTCTTTCTCTTAAAGCTAAAGCCATAGAAAGAAAAGAATCTATTAGTAAGAAATATAAGAAAAGGGATAACCTTAGACTATCTGAATTTAACCCTAATACTGTTTCAAAAAATCAATTAATTGAAATGGGTATAAAAGCTTCTATTGCGAAGTCTTGGACAAATTACACTTCGAAGGGCGGAAAATTTTACAAGACTGAAGATCTCAAAAAGCTATACGTGATGAATGACTTTTTATTTGAAAAGATAAAACCATTTGTACAAATCGAACCACGAACATATGAAAAGTCGAAGAACACTAAACAATATGTGAAGAATGAAAAATGGGATAAGAAACCTTTTCCGAAAAAAAAATATGATAATTATCAAAAAGATGCCAAGTCTATCACACACTATGAAAGTGACAGTATAAGTGAGATTGAGCGAAAAAAATACAGTGAAAATTTTAAGGCATCTAGAATACAAAGGAGCAGTGGGATTGCGAAAGACTACATCATAAAATTAAATACGACAGATAGTGTCGAACTACAAATGCTCGATGGTATAGGTCCTGTCCTTTCGTCTAGAATAATAAAGTACAGGGATAAACTTGGCGGATTCCACAACATGAATCAACTCCTAGAAGTATATGGGGTAAGAGCTGCTCTATTAGGTAATATTGCAGATAAAATTAGTTTTGACGGCTCTCTTAAAAAGATAGATATAAACAACATCACAGTGGATTCATTAGTAAAGCATCCATATTTCGACTATGCGACAGCTAATATATTTATTAACTATCGAGATCATCATGGTCCATATCATGACCTAAGTGATGTAAAGAAAATAATTGCGATTAAGCAATATTGGTTAGATGAAGCCTCACCGTATTTCCTTTACGCTAACGCTAAATAAATTCGCATTTATAAACTTATTAAGAAAAATAAATAGACATAAACAAAAAAGATGATTGGTAAACCCAATCATCTTTTATTTTATAAATTATCGTCTATATCACTTTACACATGAAGTGCCCTATCTCCAGTAGCTGCCAATGCGGCCTCTTTTACTGCTTCGGTATATGTAGGGTGAGGGTGACAAATACGAGCCATATCTTCTGCCGAAGCTCTAAACTCCATAAGAGCTACAGCTTCCATAATAAGATCTGCTGTACGCGCTCCTATCATATGCACACCAAGTAACTCATCTGTTTCTTTATCTGCTAGCACCTTAACTAATCCTTCTGTATCCATACTTGCTCTTGCTCTACCTAAAGCTTTAAATGGAAACTTACCTACTTTATACTCGATTCCTAACTCTTTGAGTTGTTCTTCTGTTCGTCCAACAGTAGAAACTTCTGGCCAAGTATACACTACACCTGGAATCAAATTATAATCGATATGAGGCTTCTCTCCTGACATATATTCTGCCACGAATACACCTTCCTCTTCTGCCTTATGGGCTAACATTGCGCCTTTGATGACATCACCAATAGCAAATACATTAGGAACGTTAGTTTGCAAATGGTTATCCACTTCGATTCTTCCTCTATCATCCGTAGTAATACCGACATTTTCTAAACCTAAATTTTCTGTATACGCTTTTCTTCCGATGGCAACTAAACAATAATCCGCTTTCGTTTGGATCACATCTTCTGTATCTCTCTTCTGAAAATCTACAGTCACACTAGTTTTGGTAGCCTTAACACCTGTAACCATATGTTTAAGATGAAATTTCACACCAAGTTTTTTTAGTGATCTTTGAAGCTCTTTGGCACAGTCTTTATCCATACCTGGAAGAATTCTATCCTGATACTCAATCACTTCTACTTCCGTACCTAACCTTGCATATACTGATCCTAACTCTAGACCAATAACACCTGCACCAATAACAATCATTCGCTTAGGCACCTTCTTTATATTCAATGCTTCAGTAGATGTTATCACTCTATTTTTATCATAGGCAAATGCTGGTGGTACAATAGGTTTAGAACCTGTTGCTATTATCACCTTTTTGGTATCTACCTCAGATGCTGTGCCATCTTCTTTAGTTATCTTAATCCTACTTGCGCTAACGAAAGAACCATGACCGTGTAGTACATCTATTTTATTTTTTTTCATTAGAAACTCTACTCCCTTGCAAGTCTGGTCTACAACATCATCTTTACGCTGGATCATTTGGGGCATATCCACCTTAAGGTTAGACAATTTTATTCCATGCGTCTCAAATTTATGTGCAGCATTATGATAGTGTTCTGAACTATCTAATAATGCTTTGGATGGTATACATCCAACATTAAGACAAGTACCGCCAAGAGTATTATACTTCTCAATAATAGCTGTCTTCATTCCTAGTTGTGCGCATCTTATAGCAGCTACATATCCTCCAGGTCCACTTCCTATGATTGTAACGTCGTACATCTTATTATTTGTTTTATTTTTTCATTAAGTCTATCTTCCATTTTATTAGCAATAACTACAGCGCTATTAAAGTGAAAAACTATGATTTGGCATCAGGTTTAGGACTGCCACCTTTATCGTTATTCGTATTATTTGACTTTCTTTTTTTATTCCTATTATTTCTTTGAGGACTCTTTTTCTTTCCTGCTTCTGACTTTGCCCCTTCAGATCCATTGTCCCTTTTGGGCGAAGTTGGCTTTGGTTTTGCTCCTTTAGAAGTACTTGCAGTTCCTTTAGCCTTACTTTTAGGTCTATCTCCTTGAGGCTTGCGACTATCTGGCTTACCTTTTCTCTTATTCTTATTATTCCCCTTCCTTCTCCTCTTAGTTTCAGGTAATTCAATATCGCCTGTAACATCTGCAAATTCAACTTTAGCAGATTTTTCTTGCTCTTGTTTGAGCATTGCTTCCACATCCAGTAGATCCTCTGGATATTCTCCAGATTTATTCATTGCTTGAATATCCTTCACACGTTGCTTTGAAAGTGCAACCATTGGACCACGTAACATTGGATCATCGTAGCTATAAAACAGTAGCCCTTTGAAAATATTTGTTTTTATGAGTGATGCTCTACCCTTCTTAGTCTTAATATGATCTGCTTTTCGAGGAAAATCCTCAAGAGCATCGACATAAGAATCTAGTTCATAGTTAAGACAACACTTTAATCGACCACATTGTCCGGAAAGCTTTGTTTGATTGATTGATATATTTTGATATCTAGCAGCAGTAGTACTCACTGATTTGAAATCACTTAACCAAGTACTACAGCAAAGCTCACGTCCACAAGCTCCAATCCCACCTATTCTTGCAGACTCTTGTCTCGCTCCAATTTGGCGCATTTCGATCTTCACCTTAAACTCTTTGGCATAACTACGAACGAGCTCTCTAAAATCGACACGTCCATCAGCGGTGTAGTAAAATGTAGCTTTTCTCTTATCTCCTTGAAACTCAACGTCACCTACTTTCATATCTAGACCCAAACTTCGAGATATTGCTCTAGCCTGCACCATAGCTTGTTTTTCAAGTGATCTAGCTTCTTCCAGTTTTTCTAGGTCTCTTTCATTGGCTCTACGGATAATACTCAATGTAACCCGATCCTCTCCAACACGTTTCTTCTTCATCTGAAGCCTAACAAGGTCTCCTGACAATGATACTCTCCCTACATCATATCCACTAGAACTTTCTACTAATACCATATCTCCGGTATCACACTGAAGGTGATCTTTCTTAATAAAAAACTCCTTTCGAGACCCTTTCTTAAAAGACACCTCTACCATATTGAATTCCATTGGATCATCTAGTTCTAAAGTATTGATCCAATCGTAAGTATTCCTTTTGTTACAACTTCCAGAGCTACAGTGACCTTTATCACCACATCCTTTGGGAGTTCCATTACTATCATAGCTGCAGTTCGTACACCCCATGTTTATATATTTTATATGCTGAACGCCTCACTTCAATTCTATTCCTTCTTAACGGCGTATATATTATACCTTTTACGAGAATGCTTGTTGCTTTTTAAATTTTGATCTTTGTCCATTATTGCTTCTAGCAACTATTGTAAATAGTAGGAACTGATTTAAAATCACCTCAAATTGAACGTTGCAACACTCAATCATTGGCCTTTTTGCTTTAAATGTTTCTATTCTATACGAATAAGACTCTAAAACCAAGCAACATCATGTACCGTAATCGGCATTATTATTTCATCTTTCGATCCAAAGTTACGGATCATATATCTGATATTAGGCTAATATATAAGTTATCTATAAGCAATAATAATATCATTTCTTAATTTTTCGAATACCCACACTACCAAATCAACTACAACCAACTGTAAAACAGACAATTAGACTACATATCATATAAAGATTTCACTTGATCTTTTGATCTAAGTATATCTCCTAATTCTATCGACTTGGCCATTAGGCAAATTCGAGGGTTAACATTTCTCATGATATCCCTTAGTGCCTCTTGAAGCAACTTAGCTACTGACTCAACCTTTAGCATATCCATTATCTTGGTCATATTCTTCGCTGTAGCTTGCTGGGATTCACTGAGGCGAGAAACATCTTCTGTCTGCAAGAAGAATGCGTATTCTCTCATAAAGCTCATAGCATACTCTATAAAGTGTTTTATATCCTCCCTTCCTTTGCTATTCAGCATGGTAATCCAATTATTAAGTTCGCTGAAATCCCTCTTATAGCTAAGTCGCATCCAAGAAAGTAATAGCTCAGAATAATCTACAGAAGAGCCTAAGGCTATACTCATTGCCTTATGAAGGTCCCCATCTGACATCTGAACTGCTTGTGATAAGATTTCAGGATTTATACTAGGGTTTCTAGAGCTGATGTATTCTTTAGCGTCTTCATCTGACACAGGACTTATTTTCGTCAACTGACACCTTGAGATGACTGTATTCAGAATTCTCTCTTGATTTTCAGCCACAAGGATAATAAAAGTATTATCTGTAGGCTCTTCGATCATCTTAAGTAATCTATTGCCTTCTTTTCCCAGATACTCAGGCAACCAGATAATTTGTATTTTATATGGAGATTCGAAAGATCTCATTCCCAATTGCTTAATCATATCATTACATTCTCGAGTATTGATATTGGGTTGTGATTTCTCCGCTCCTATATATTGTGACCATGCTTGTAAGTCCATATATGGATTTTCTGCCACCGCCAACCTCCATTTATCTAAGAAATCTTGACTAGTCGTATCTTCTCTTTTCTTTCCCTCTTTACTAATTACTGGAAAGGCAAAATGGAGGTCAGGATGCTTGTACTGCATGGACTTTAGACAAGACTTACAAACACCACAGGCATCACCATTCTTTCTATCTAGGCACAAGATATAACATGCATAGGCTAAGGCAATCGCCAACTTGGGCGAACCTGGTCTTCCTAGCAATATCTGAGCGTGTGGAACTCTATCTTGGTCTACTTGAGTAACAAGTTGCTTTTTTTCTTTAGCTTGTCCTGGAATTGATAGAAACTGCATATCGCTTTATAAGGTCATTGATTAAATCTCAAATGTACATCTCTAAAACTATAATTACATAGGATATGTTAAGTAGGCATAAAAGAAACTAGACTATGAGGATATCTGTATACAGGAAGGCACACTTTAACGCTGCCCATAGACTACACAATAACAAGTGGAGTGATGAGAAAAATCAAGAGATTTTTGGCAAATGTAATAACCCGCACTACCATGGGCACAACTATGAATTAGAAGTCAGGTTGAGTGGTGAGGTAGATCCAGAAACTGGCTATCTATTTGATTTAGGGATACTATCTGACCTTATAAAGGAGAAAGTAGAGGATAGATATGATCATAAGAATCTTAATCTAGAACTTCCTGAGTTTAAAGAAAAGATACCAACAGCGGAGCACATCTGCTATGAAATACACAAAATACTACGTGAATGTATAGACCTCAAATTTGATCTTGGGATCAAACTCTGGGAAACATCACGAAATTATGTAGAATATCCTGCTGTCTAAATAATGACAAAGATTGCCACAAACAAAAATAGCTGATGTAAATACATCAGCTATTTTTGTTTTATATCAAGAAGTCAAAATACTACCTCTTGCTCAATTTCATTGTCTTAATTACTTTTCCTCCTTCACTCATTAGTCTTACTAGATACATTCCCTTATTGAGGTGTTCTATATTATGACTTTCTCCCATTGAGTGGCTCATTTCTTCTACTAATTTGCCTACTACATTATACACTCCAATAGCCTTAACATATTCGTCAGCTTTCACTTGAAACATATCTGAAGTTGGATTAGGAAAAATCTTTATCGTGGATAAGTCAATATCCTCAACTGCTACACCATTATCAACTTTGACAACAAATGTATGAGATGACATAGACAATGTATCCCCATCATATTCTACATCAGAATTATCATCTGGTGTGTGATTAGCTGTACTAGGGTCTAAATAATACGTGTTTATCGTAACTGTTCCTTCACCTACTTCACCACTCGGTTGAGTGTGAAATATCCATTCCACTGGTGTATTTTCATAGAAACGATTGATTCTAGACGCTCCTTTAGGACTATTACGAATAGCTGATGAGTAACAAAGTACATCATCACAAAGGAAAGTTTCCCAACTTTTAGGCATATCGTCACCTATAAGAATCTCCCAATGAATCCATGCAGAATCTTGCCCTTCAAGCTCCAAATCATAATGCAATGAAACATCTTCAGTCGAAGCATCTGCAACAATACCTAAATCCATAGGCACATTCAGCTGAGCTGAAACACCTATTGAAGCCAGAAATAAAAATGCATAAAGTAAATTTTTCTTCATATCGTTATTTTTCTATTGTCACATTTACGTGATTAATGGATCATTATTCACTAAAACAGACTCATATATCTCTTAAGTACCATAAATATAATATTTACATATCACTTAGATGATGAATATTGTGTTAATAGTAAGCTAATTTCGACGTTTGTCGTATTAAAAGACATTAAATAGCCTCCAATTAACATTATTGCCACTCTTATAGACAAAAAAAGGGCCGTGAATACATCACAGCCCTCAATTCTTTAAGCGGTAAATTGCTTATTTACTCACATTGAATCTTTTTACTATTTGTCTTTCTCCAAGGTCGATATACATGATATATGTTCCAGTTTGAAGTTTAGTTACATTCATCGCATGACTAGCAGAAGAAATGTTTCCTAATTGTTCTGTCTGAACTGTTTTACCTAAGATATCCATAACGGTTATGTTTACATTGCTGTTAGATGGTTCGATATCGAAAGCAACATTTACAACTTGAGAAGCAGGATTAGGATAAACATTGATTGACTCTCCAACATTTAAATCCGTAACATCTGTAGAATTTCTAACTCCAATATTATCAATAAACATATTATCTCCATAATCAGAAGTAATTGCAAATCTTACAAGAACTTCTTCACCTACATAAGATGCCATATCTATCTCTACTGTTTCCCACTGATCCTCAGTTGGCACAAAAAAGGCAGTATTCATGTTAACCTCTGGTGCAGTAGCTAGATCTGATCCAGCCATATTAAACTCAGTATTCCAAGTAACACCACAATCTGAAGATAATTGAACTCTCAATCTATCTTGAGAACTACCAAATGAAGTATATGCATAGTCAAATGAAAGTTGTGTTCCTGACTCTACTGTAATTGGATCCACAAGAGTAAAACTACCATCTGGATCAATAGTTGAAGTATCCCAAAACCATACACCGATAGCAATACATTGATCAGAAGTACCATAAGCACCAAGTCCTGATACTACATTAAAAGGAAATCTTGTATCACTAAGCCCTTCTGGCATAAGAACTACAGTAGAAGCTGATTGGAAACCTGCTACATCTTCTTCAAAAGAAGATTCAACCATAGCTACTGGTGACTGAGATACTTTTCCTATACTAGGAATACGTCCAGAATTATTAGCCGTATATAAATCTCCATTATTTGGAATCGCGTTATAAGATACAATTGTAGCTCCTGCAGGTAACGTTACTTCGTCAAAAACAACTTCAGTCGTTGCACCAGCTGCAATTGCGTCTGTTGAAGTAAGTGTTTGAGTAATTTCTCCGTTAATTAAAACGTGAGCAGTATAACCCGTAGCATCGTTATCCGCACTATTAACTATTTGTACGCTTGGTACAAAAGCATAATCACAAAGATCATCGTTAGATTCACCTGAACCTAAAACAGATAGATCTGAATAAGTACCTGATAATTCTAAAGGCTTAGAGTGTGCACCGTTTATGATAGCACTTGTTGCATCATTTTGAATGAAAGCAACTACAGCAAAATTATTGAAATCGTAGATAGATTCGTCAACTACTACATCAGTCCATGTCATTTCCCATGATTCTCCTGCTGCAATACTTGGTATCTCCATACCATCTGTACCTGTAATAAATGTTTTCATTACTGCTTCGAAATCTACGAGGCTTGTACTACCTGGAGGAGTATCGAAACTGATGATTTCTTCAATAAATGCAATTCTTAGACGGTTAGATGCAACCGCATAAGCTTCTGTACCTTCATTAGTCACCACTAAAGAAACAGTTGCAGAAGAAAGATTTTCTGCTAAAGTGTGGCTCACCTCAACTTTAAGAGGCGCTGATGAAGCATAACTTGCGTCAATAGCTGACTGTGACAACTCACCAATACCTGGTTGAGCAACACCATCAACGAATACAGCTGGCACACCATCTACTCCATAATAGTCAACTCTTGACCTTACTTCTGTTGGGTTATCAGCATTCATTGGATCTACTCCAGGCCAAGATGTTTGGTATCTAAGTTGAACGATTTTGTCCACATTAGAAGCAATCATTGCGTTCAATGCAGGAGTTGTTGTCTCGCAAGGTGGGCAAGACGCTTGTGTAAACTCTTCCATAAATACCATTCGTTGAGACTGTGAAAAGCCCAAAGAACAAGAAAGAACAGCTACAATAAGTAGTAAAGTTTTTTTCATAATAAATTATTGATGTTTGTAATACGGTTAATTAATTGGTCGAATTTAACAAAAAATGTCCTTTACTTAGATCACTTCAAAAAAAAGAATAGAAAATTAGTTCTAAAAGACATTTCCCCCTTTAAAACATGTCACTAAAGTATACAGACCGACGATCGTTAATACCAAGCCATTCTTTACTCCATAGTTATTTTGTAATTTGAAACTTATATTAGCTTAAATTTAGGTGTCTCTTACAATTACACCTTTCTTATATCGATCATTATATAGCTCTAGGCGGTTAATCTTTATAGTGATCATAAACAAACAGAAAACAAAGTCTAATGCATATAGCTATCATAGGTAATGGAATCAGTGGAATCACTACTGCAAGATGGATCAGGAAGCTTAGTGATCATAAAATCACGGTAATATCATCCGAAACAGAACATTTCTACTCGAGAACTGCGCTCATGTATATATACATGGGCCATATGAGGTACAAAGAAACCAAACCTTATGAAGATTATTTTTGGGATAAAAACAGAATTGATTTAGTATACGACCACGTGGACAACATAGACTTTGATAGTAAATCACTCTCTATGAGAAAAGGCACTGCCATACACTACGACAAATTGGTATTGGCCTTAGGATCAGCTACCAACAAATTTGGTTGGCCAGGACAAGATCTCAACCGTGTAGCTGGATTATATTCATATGAAGATGTAGAAAACATGGAACGCCACACGCCTGGTCTCAAACGAGCTGTAATCGTAGGTGGCGGACTTATAGGTATTGAAATGGCCGAAATGTTTAGATCAAGAGAAATCCCTGTTACGTTACTTGTACGAGAAAGTAGCTATTGGAACAATGTCTTACCTGCGGAAGAGTCAGACATGATCAGTAGACATATAAAAGAACATCATATAGACCTTAGGCTGGGTGAAGAACTTGATAGCATCGAGGACGATGGCAATGGAAACGCCTGTGCTATCAAAATGAAAAACTCTGGAGAACGTATGGAATGTGGCTATGTAGGCCTTACTGCTGGAGTACATCCTAACGTAAAATGGCTCAAAGAAACTCCGCTCAAAATCGAGAGAGGAATCGTGGTTGACAATCATCTACAAACTAACATCAAAGATGTATATGCCATCGGAGATTGTGCTCAACTTGCTGAACCTAAACCAGGAAGAAGAAATATAGAAGCCATTTGGTATGCCGGTCGTATGATGGGTGAGACTGTCGCTTATAATATATGTGGCAAAGCAGTAGATTATGATCCTGGCATTTGGTTTAACTCTGCTAAATTTTTAGATATAGAGTATCAGGTATATGGAGATGTACCAGGTACACTACATGATTATCTTTCTACACTCTACTGGGAGCATCCTGATGGTGATAAAGCGATAAGAATCAACTACCATACTGAAAGTGGCAAGGTTGCAGGATTTAACTTGATGGGTATCAGATTCCGTCATGAAGTATGCGAAAAGTGGATCAAGGAAGGAACTCAACTCCAAGAAGTATTAGAAAATCTCAATTTAGCGAATTTCGATCCTGAGTTTTACAAAACTTATGAGACACAGATTAGGAAAAGTTTTTCGGAGCAATCAGGAATCAGCTATCAAGTGAAATCCAAAAGGATACTAGATAGAGTTACTGCATTTTTAAATAGATAAAGGAAGAAACATGTCAAATTATATAGATAAAAGTTTATCAATAGCGAACCCAAACCCGCACAATTTGGGATTGACTGAACGTCTAGCTATCCTTGTAGGATTGATAGGATTGACCATTGCAGGATTACATGCTGGCGGAATAAGTTTTGCTAGCACAGGAATGACATTCACTATTGCATTTACATTAATGGGTATGAGTATCCTTTGGTATACCTTACAACATTATGCTACTAAGAAAGCTGGCATCAAAAACGATGGTGTTTGGTTTAGTTCTTTAGCTAGTCGAGGTGTAATCGGATGGACATTAGGTGTCGTACTTACAGGGTTTTATGTGTTATTATATTGGTTTCCTGAGGTGTTAGGTATGGGTAAAGATGGAGCTGCCAACTCAGGTATAATTTCATTATTTGATCCTTTATCAAATGTATTTCATGGAAAGCCTGCCAGCCAGTGGTTTATGTATGGTACTATGTATACGTTTGCTATTTTCTTTTTTGGAATAAAATTTATATACAAATACAGACACAATGCGTATCAAGTGATACGAACATTATCTGTTATGTTTTTTCAATTGTTTTTAGCCTATCTGATACCGGAGATTCTTTCTGGTCTCAATGGTGGATTCGAAGGAAAATGGTTTGATATGGATCTAAAAAACCAATGGCCTTTGGATTATGATTTCGCACAGCAGTGGCATATAGACAATATGCTATCCGCTGGAAATATCGGTTGGTTTTTCTTCATTTGGAGTCTCTTGCTTGTATTTGTTGTATCTCCATTCCTAACCTACAAATATGGAAAAAGATGGTATTGCTCTTGGGTATGTGGCTGTGGTGGTCTTGCAGAGACTGCGGGTGATCCATTTAGACATTTATCAGATAAATCTATGAAGGCATGGAAAATAGAGCGATGGATGATACATGCCGTATTGCTATTTTCATTTGTGATGACTATTGCGGTAGTGTACTCTTACCTAGGAGACGACGGTTCTAAATATTCGCTTACTAGATCAGGCTTCACTTGGATCATGATAGCTCTACTTCTTGCTTTGGCTGCTGGATACGCTTTTCTACAAAAGAAAAATAAAGATGGTAATAAAAATAAGATATACTTAGCTTCAGGATCGGCTGTATTAGTTGCCATTTTACTAGGAATGAACTGGGCATTTGGAAGTGGAAATGCATTCTTTCTAGGTGGTGAAACCTTTAAAGGTGCTTATGGATTTTATGTTGGAGCCTTATTTTCAGGTGTCGTTGGTGTTGGCTTCTACCCTATCATGGGGTCTAGAGTGTGGTGTAGATTTGGTTGTCCTATGGCGGCAATCTTAGGATTACAACAAAAGCTATTTTCAAAGTTCCGTATTACTACCAACGGTGGACAATGTATCTCTTGCGGCAACTGTTCAACTTACTGTGAAATGGGAATAGACGTAAGGTCATATGCGCAAAAAGGACAGAATATAGTACGAGCTAGTTGTGTTGGATGTGGTGTATGCTCAGCCGTATGTCCTAGAGGTGTATTGAGATTAGAAAATGGATCTGATGACATCTTTAATAAGACTGAAGAATACAAGGCTATACACATCAGTGAAGAAGGAGTAAAGATTGATTTATTGGCGTAAGCTTATGATAGGAAGTGGATATCAAATAAATGTTCACTTCCTATTAAATCGGAATATCTATAACTACTTGAGTACCTGGATTAAGATCTTTGTATTGAATAGCATCCGGAGTATTGGACTTGGACAACTTTTGAAGTCTCTCTTTGGCCAAAGCGATGGCTACAGACTTATGAGTAGCTGTTTTCTTTAGAGCTGCTGCTGCTCTGCCAATACCATTATCCTTGATCATGCAATGAATACTTGTTTCCTTATCAATGATGTCAACACTGATATATCCATCTTTGATAGAAGAAACACCATGTAATATTGCATTTTCTAAAAAGGGTTGAAGAATCATTGGCGGTATCTTTACATCATCCGAAAGTAACGAATCATCCACATTAATCTTGTAGTGAAACGAATTAGATCTTGTCATTTGTTCGATACTCAGATAGTCTTCAATATAATTTATTTCTGTTTGAAGATCTATTTTATCAACCGTACTAAAATCCAATATTGATCGCATCATTCTACTAAAAGTTCTGATGTATTTTTTTGCCTCATCATTTCTGTTGAGGGCGACTAATCCCTGAATAGAGTTTAGAGCATTGAATAAAAAATGTGGATTCATTTGCAACTGCATAGTCTTTTGCTGAGCCTGAACTAAGTCATTAGCTGTTCTTAATTTAGAAGTAAGCAATGCAGATTTCTCTTTATATTCTTGTAATCTATAATTTGCAAACAACGCTAAAAAGAGTAAGAACATACATGAGGCACCTAAAACCCACCAAAGCACAGAAACTTCATTTTTGGCCTTAACACTAATCTTAATAGGGTCGCTATAGCTGTATTGGCTCCCATCTATCGAAGACCGAAATCGATACGTATACTCACCCGCAGCTATATCGTTATACACTATACTACGGTCTGTTGTAAGCGATTGGTATTCTGTATCTAACGGAGATAATAAAGATTGAAACTTTATACTCTTGGGTTGCCGAAGATGGATAGCTCCATATTGGATTTTCACATCACTACCCTCTTCTCTAACGATTATATCATCATCCGACTGGATCACACCATTGATACTAATGGTAATATCTGAATTCTGCGGTCCTATAAGATTACCACTCTCAAATTTATGTTGAATAATATTACCCTCTTCTGCAAACCAAATATCTCCCCACCTATCTTTGATTACTTCTGAAGGGCTATGCTTAAAATCTATTTTTACCATTTGATAATCCTTAGAATTCCACTTCAACAATTGCCCTTCACCTTGTATATATAAATCTTGTTCTAACTCAAAAAGTCTATCAACTTTCATCTTGCCATCTAATCCATCTATTTGAACTTGCTTGAGCATTCGATCCTTAACAACTCTCAACCCTGAATCTGTAGCTACCCAAATACCCTCACGATAGTTGACCATATCATTGATATTAAAGGAATCTCTAGCCATTACTTTCCAAGATCCAGATTTGTAGTTATATATGGTATTGAAATTAGATAAATAATACTGTCCCTCTAAGTGATAAAATTTAGCAAGAGAACTAACTGGATTTGTCCAATCATTTACTAATTGATAGCGCCCTTCTTTAAAAAGGTACATTCCTGTCTGTGTCAAAACAAACTCTTTGCCATCCATAGAAATATATGAATAGCATTCTTCATTTAGTGGTTGTTGCTCTACTGATAGCGGAGACCATTTCAACACACCAGATTTGGAAAGCAATATAAATTGATCTTTTTGTTGGCTTATAGCTGTGGCACCCTTAATTCCATCAGATAACAAATTGAATTCTGCTCCATTGAAAAGATACAGTTTTCCTGATTGAGATAAAGTAATAAGTGCTCCATCATCCGAGGATTGCAGAGACACCATTGCCTCTGGTACATTATGTATATGTCTCTGAGAAAACAGTGCTGTAGTCCCACTCAATAAAAGACATATTAAAAAATTCCTTAGATCCATATGGCTAAGGTAACTTGATTAATAACTATATAATTGCTCTGGATGATAAATCTTTTGAAAACGACTTCCTCATGAATAAAGTGGAAGTTCAGTAGCATCCAATACAAATTAATTTGTACAACTAACTGAAGTAAAAAATATAGAATCTATTTCAAATTAGCGTGTTGAAATTTCTTAAATTATTGACAATGGGATGTAAAAGAATAAAATAGTGATGATTCTTAAATCGTTTTGGAAGCTTCTGATAGAACTTATTAGACCAGCTTTCTAATATTAAATCTATTTGGTCGAATCTTTAACGCTACTAGTCGATGTGGTGAAACTTAGCAATAACATCTTGCGCTTATACTATTAAACAATATAAACCCATGTCATTACTAAGAGCCATTCTCGCTATTATTTTTCCACCATTAGCTGTATTAGACAAAGGCTGTGGATCCATATTAATCGTCACTTTACTCTCCATACTTTGTTGGATTCCTGGAGTTATAGCTGCATTGATTATAATAAATAAAAGATAGAATAATACTGATCATTGATCTCAATAGAAACGACCACGCTTTAAACTAATATTCTGCTATTTTTCAGTAGCGTACGTTTCTTGTTTGTAATCTTTATTGTTGATCGTAAAAGCTGTTTCGATAACTTTTTTGACTTCAAACTTAGATTTCTTATTCTTAGCTTTCGTCTTCGACTCGGATTTAAGTGTCATTCCTTCTGGCATTCGATCTCGTTGAGTGGTTGGAAGCATCTGCTTCAGGTATGGACCAAATGACTCTTTCCAGGATATTGGAAAATCTTCGGCTACATAAGCTTTAGTAGTAGTCTCTTCATCATCTATCTCCCATTCATCGCATTGATATCCAGCTATTTTTTTGGTTTTACCGGTTTTCTCCATAGTCATTTCGTAAGCATCTTCATCTACACTTGTCGCTGCCATTGCACCAGCTAGTGAAAGCATTGAAGGCATACCTTGTACCGTCTTTTCTTCTTCATTGTACACTGCCATTAAATTATTTTTGGTGTCGAAGATCATAAGCATTCGTTTGCCTTCTTCTATTTGGACGAATCCTATGGCAGAACCATCCTTGGTCATCAACATTTCCATATCTGACTTATCCCCATCATAATCCTTTGTCTCACATTCTAATGTGATATCAAAAGTGTAGCTATCTGGAAGGTCAACTGGTTGGAGAAATGCCTTGGCAAACGCATCGTAGTCTACATCTGTTTTGCCATTAATACTATCCTGCTCATATCTCTCCTTGAGCATATCATCTATCGCCTTATCGATAGGTTTCATTGCAGCTCTCGCGATCTCTTCTGATATACGCTCAACTACTTTATCCTCGATTTTATTACTTATTTTATCCTTAGCTCGATCCATGATACGACCGAAAATCTGAGCCTGAGAGAAAGAAATTGTTAAACAAGCGATAATGGTAAATACTATTTTCATGATGGTTTATGGTTTTGAGTTATTACTACAAAGATAATACATCTCTTATAAAATTCAGTGACACAATACATGAACGGCCTTTAGCAACGAATAATCGGCAATTTAGAATGTAAAAAAGATAGATCCACATATCCATACAAAAACGACACGCCAATTAAGCGTGTCGTCTACGAAATTCATCAAATCAACTTTCTTGTCCTAATACTACTTATTGAGCTCAAAGGTAATTGGCAACGTGTATCTTACTTTTACTTTTCTGTGATGTTGTTTTCCTGGTGTCCAAAAGCCCTTCTCCTCTACCATACTTTCTATTACTTTTGATGCTGCAGCTCCACATCCACCACCGATATCTCTTACGATCTTTACATCTGTGATGTCACCATTCGTCTCTATGACAAACTGTAAGATTACTCTACCTGTGATATTATTATCTCTAGCTACTTTTGGATACTTTAGATTACCATATACATATTCCATTAGCTGAGTTTCTGTACATTTCCTTTTATCGGCATCACTTACATCATCCTCATTACAGCCTGGAAATCTTGGCATTTGTTCTGCTATGCTAACAATTTCTCCTACGTAAGGTACATCCTCTGGCAATATCACCTGAGGTGTAGGCGGTGCTGGTTGAGGGATATTACTAGATACATCACTAGTTTCCACTACTGCGTCTATGGGTATTTCTAAAGGGATCTCTTTTGGCTGTTCTATTTCTACCAAATCATCGACTTCTAGAATAAGGGGATTAGGCGGCGGTGGCGTTGGTATTGGTTTAGATTTTTTGGTGACATGCATTGTTGCAGGTATTTCTATTACATCTTCATAATCTACCGCTGCAGGTATATAATTATGTACTGTCCTTTCCGTCTTCGTCCAAGACATCAGCGTAATAGTCATTAGTAACGCAATGCAGACACCAAAAGCATGCAAACCGCTTGTATTTTTCAGTGGTGAATTATTTGATCTAGTAACTGGATTACTTAGTTTGGACCTCCAGTAGTACCTCATACCGACTATACTAATAATTACAGCCAGACCTATTAAAGCGAAAGCAAGGGCTACAGTGTTTCCATTGAGAGATAGATGCGTCATAATATTACATTTTTAGACTTGAGTAATCTGAGAATAGACACTTGCCATTCTCTAAAATGTTCTGTTTCCTGAAAAATAGAAAAGCAGAATTATGAAGCTTCAATAGTAAGATGCATACCTATACGTCAATGGTGTGATGATCCATAAATTTTAACGATCTTCGCCGAATGAAAAGAGTACAACTCCACAAAGGAAGAGACATATCCATACAACGTCAGCACCCTTGGATATTTAGTAGAGCAGTGAAAGTCGTCGAGCCAATAGAAGAAGGTGAGCGTGTAATAGTCAGTGATCACAGAGGTATTGACAGATGTCAAGCTCATTATCATGACTCGAGCATTATGCTACGAGTTCTTACTGAAGATATCCAAATGGGCGTAGAAGCTTATTGGGACGATACGATAGGTAGAGCCATACATCTAAGGGATTCGCTAGGATTTCCTAATGAATTAACTGATGCGTATCGCTTAATTAATGGAGAGGGGGATCATGCTTCAGGCCTAATTATCGATGTATACGGTGATACGGCAGTAATACAATGCCACACATATGCTATGCATAGAGAGCTTGACCATATCGCCGCTAGTCTCAGGAAGTTTGGCGAAGGTGTAATCAACTACCTATATACAAAACCAGTGCGTACGCTAAAAGAAAGGTACGATGATGTAGTCACTGGATATATTGGAAGTGAAGGTCCTGAAGTTGTCAAGTTTAAAGAGCATGGCATCTTATATGAATCGAATCTAGAAATAGCACAAAAAACAGGATTCTTTCTAGATCAGAGAGATAATCGTAAGTTAATAGGTTCCCTTTCTGAAGGCAAGACCGTGATGAATAACTATTGCTATACAGGTGGATTTTCATTATGTGCCTTACAGGGCGGTGCTACCAAGGTGAGTTCTGTAGATATCTCAGGTAAAGCTATTGAGCAATTGGAAGCCCTGATGGATCTTAATGGATTTAATGATGGTCGTCATGAATCAGTAGTCGCCGATGTAAAAAAATATCTTGCAACAGACGATCCTGAAATGTATGATATCGTAATCACTGATCCTCCAGCATTTGCTAAGAGCCAAAAGAAAAGACACTCGGCCGTACAAGCGTACAAAAGAATGAATGCCATGGCTATGCAACATGTCAAACCTGGGGGTATCTTATTTGCATTTTCCTGTTCACAAGTGGTAGGAAGACAATTATTCTATGATACAATGGTATCGGCAGCTATGGAATCAGGAAGAAGTGTACAAGTCATATATCAATTAGATCAAGGACCTGATCATGCGATCAACATATTCCATACTGAGGGGCATTATCTCAAAGGGTTAGGTATGGTTATTAGTTGATCATATCTCTAGTCTTGTATCGACTATTTCACCTTAGATTTATAATAATCTGTAAACATTCTAAAGAACCTACCATTCTATTGCCCTTGATATATATCGAAATCAGAATTGATGCGAAATATCGAACATTAACCTACAAACATAGATTTAATATATCTGTGGCATAGAATTAGCATCTTTACACATAAGGAAAATACATCAATGTCTGAAACTGATTATAAACAAGAGGATAGCCAAATGCTCGGCAACATCATTCTCACAGCCATCATGCTGGGGTTAATGATACTATCTTATCAGCTTTATGATAATAATAGCCAACTCAAACTAGATCATAAACAAGACCTAGAAGCGATGGCCGTAAAACTTGAGCAAAGCAGTGAAAAACAACTGAGCTACAAGCAGAGGCTTTTATTAGTATCTCACCCTTCTACAGACAAGATTCTTTTACAAGGTACAGACAACTCAAAAGATTCGTACGCTACCGTAATGTATAATCCTGAGCTTAAGAAAATCTTACTTGATCCTGCTGGCATGGTAGACCCCTTAGAGGGTATGGCATTTCAACTTTGGGGCAAAGTAAATGGTCAATATATAGACATGGGCGTAATCAATCAAGATCAGGACCTAGTAGCACTTGATACCTTTGTCGCGGATATAAAATCATTTATCATAACTCTTCAACTTGAAGGAGGTGATAATGAACCTGACCTTGACTACATCTATGTAGAAGGGAAGCTATAAATCCTAGGACCACCGTACGTACACTTAGATAAGGACTACTATATATTCATTTTGTCCAGCTACGAAAGTCAACGCAGGGTATGATCTACCCAAAAGCCTCACAAACAAATTTGTTGCTTGCTTCTTCTGATTTCATTTCTACTGCCATATTCGAAAATTCAGATGAGCCCAACAGATATTCTTTTCAAGACTTTTGGGTAAGACCAATACGTCACTCAATTATCACCTCTGCTACTTGTGCTCCTGAAATTATAAAGTAACCTACAGCACCGCCTGTAAAATTTGTTCTCACATTAGCCGGTGGTGCATCAAAAGGTCCACCCCTAAAGATCTCAGATTCTATGTCTAAAAGATAATTGGCCGACTCATCACCTATAGAAAACAACTCTACCACTGCAGTATCTCCTTCGGCATACAATCTATCATATTCGCTCAATTCTATTTCTCCAAAATATTCCCCATCGACAAAATCATCATTAGCAAAAGCACCATTCCGCATTGAATCGCCAGCCATAGTTCCCTTCAGATAATCAATTGCATAATAGGCATCATCATCACCTATAACATCTTGAAAATCAAAAGTTGTCCCATATATATGAAACGAATCAAGAGTTACTTCCTCTTCATCCACGTCATCTAAATCATATTCTAAGAAATCGACATTCTTTAATTCCGGACAAGCCCTCATCAGATGAGACGCCACATATTCTTTATCATCTACAAGGACATTGAGCGTATATGTATCCCCCAACTCTGCAGTCCAATCTCCTGGGAGGTAGTATCTTCCGACTTCTACTTCAGAAAGAAAAAATTCATCTGTACTATTACTTAATTTGACTGTAGCACCAGACACAAATTCCTGACTTACTGGTCCTAAGTAATTTACTGTTTTACCCACAGTTACAAATTGTGGTTCATCCAAATCTGTTATCCAAGCAGTTATTACAATTTTCTGATTTTCTTGATTAAGATCAATCTCAATCCTATCCTTAAAGCAACTGGTGAAGGAAAATAATATTATGATATAAAATAACTTGTTCATTGTCTTCTAAAATTTAAGATTATAAGTAAGCGATGGTACCAATGCAAAAATCGAGGTTCTCTCAGCGTAAGTGATATTAGGGTTTGATTCTTCTTGTTTAAAATCTATACTAAATGCATTTCTACGATTATAAGCATTATAGACACTTAGCACCCATTCTGATTTATATCTTCTATTCTCATTTTTCTTAGATCTATAAGTAACAGAAAAATCTAACCTATGATAATCTGGTAATCGAGCATCATTCCTATCCGAATAAATAGGCACTGCTACACCAAGAAAATCATACTTCCCTGTAGGAAACGTGACTGCGTTACCTGTAGAATAAACGAAACTAGAACCGAAAGAATATTGCTTATTTAATTCGTAAGCGACCACAACAGATAGATCATGTGGCTTGTCGTATTTAGCATTATACCAATTATCATTATTGATAGACGCAATTTTCTTTTCCACCTTTGATAGAGTATAACTTATCCATCCAGTAAATTTTCCTTGATTTTTTCTCAGCATCAATTCTAAACCATAGGCTCTAGCTTTGCCAATTCTCAATTCCGCTTCTAGATTATCATTTAAAAGCAATTGTGCATGATCCTTAAAATCAATCGCATTTTTAAAATCCTTATAATACACTTCCGCAGAAAGTTCGATACTATTATTACTTAAGTTCTTGAAATAACCGAGCGCTATTTGATCTGCTAGCTGAGGCTTAATTTGCTTACTGCTAGAAAACCAAATATCAAAGGGTGTAGCAGAGTTACCATTGGAAGCAAGCTGAATGTATTGAGCGGTACGATTATAACTAGCTTTGATAGATGAAGATTCGTTCAGCTTATATCTGACGCCCAACCTTGGTTCTAGATTCCAATAGGTATTATATGCACCAGTATATCGTGTCGTGTCTATTACTTCATAATCATCATCAAGTCCATATACATCTTGAGGACCGACATTATTCAACATTGATAATCTAACACCATAATCTATTTTCAACTTAGTAGATAAGTTTTGCTCGTTATTAATGTATAGTGCACTTTCATAAGAAGTATTGTCTTGAATATCGAATGACTGCTTCACAATATCGTTCTCGATAGTTTCTATATTACCTGGAGCTATATTATGTTGAATGCTGTGCAAGCCAAACCTCAAAGTATTATTTGGATTTAGATACGCTCCTAAGTCAAATTTGAGGCTATGCTCTTTTAACTTTGAAGTCCACTTAAATCGTGATATATCTTCTTGAAAATCCAAGAAATAATTATAGTTACTATAATAGTAAGTAAGATTAGAAAATACCTTTGGAGAGAAAAGGTGGTTCCATCGAAGGGTACTTGTACTATTCCCCCACTCTACTCGGAAGCTTTCATCATCATTTTTAAATCCTAAAACATCACGTCCAAAATATCCAGAAGCAAAAATTCGATTATTCTCATTGATTCTATAATTTGCTTTAGCATTGAGATCATAAAAATAAAATACATTGTCACCATCTGTCTTTTCTCCTCTTAATGCCTGCACTGACTTACTCACTATATCTATATATGAACGTCTCCCAGCCACCATGAATGATCCTGCTTTACCTATTGGAGCTTCTAATGCCAATCTACTCATCAGCGTACCTATTCCTCCAGACCCGGCAAATTTCTTAGAGTTCCCTTCTTTCATTCGAATATCCAAAACAGAAGATAACCTACCTCCGAAATGTGAAGGAATAGCCCCTTTGTACAATTTCATATCTTTGATAGCATCAGGATTGAAAGATGAGAAAAACCCCAATACGTGTGATGCATTATATATGGGCGCTTCATCTAATAGTACTAAGTTTTGATCCGCGTTTCCACCCCTTACATAAAAGCCAGAACTTCCTTCGCCTATAGATTTAACACCAGGCAACAATTGAATGACTTTTATAATATCTACTTCTCCAAAAAGTGCAGGAAGCTTCTTGACAGTTTCTATGCTTACTTCTTGGACACTCATTTCTGTAGAGGTAACGTTCTGATCTACTTTATCCTTGGCTGCTGAAATGACAACTTCTCCTATTACTGCCCCTCCTTCTTCAAGCTCAACATTCTGAGTAACATCCGTTGTCAATTCTATATGAATCAATTGATCCTCGCAACCAACATAAGAATAAACAATATCATAATTACCTGCAGGTAGTGTGATAGAATAAAACCCATATACATTACTCGTAGCTCCAAGTTTGAGATCAGGAACATATACTGTAGCGGCGATTAAGTCTTCTCCTGATTTAAAATCTGAGATCTGACCGCTCAAAGTATGTTTCAGATCGCCTTGGCAAATGGCAACCGTACCTATTAGAGACAGCAACCATAATAAAATCATGTTTTTTATCATTGTATATTTCATTTAATTATTGACAAATTTATTCCAGTCCAATAGCTCACCATTGGAAAATTTACTTCTATATATTCTGAATTTTATTTACTTATACCAGCGATAGTGAAGTCCGATTTCGACACCAGAGAAGATAGGATCTGTAACGAGGAGACTCAAATTTAAATCTAGATTAAACTGTCTAGTGAGATTAATTTTACTTCCTAATTTGGTATATAATGACAAGTCAACGTAGCTCTCGGATACATCTTGCTGGTTTACGGGTTCAGAAATTAATGTGCCATGATCAAACAATTCAAAATCTCCATTTTTCTCTGTCACCCATATGGCTTCAAGAGTAATACCTACGCCTGTATAAAACTCAACGCGTTTGTTGTACCAATGATAATTAAGAATTATTGGAATTTGAATCGCTTTTAATCCAAGGTCTACTTCGCCGTTCAACCTCAATAAATCTCCATTTGCTAATTCTACTCCAGGTTTAAGATTGACGGTTTTAGTTGAATTTGGATCATAATTTCTACTTATAGCCTCTCCATATTGAGAATCTATAATTTTTCCAAAATCATCTTCATTATATTCTATTTCAGTATCAAAATTAAGATTCACGGCAAGATCAGCCAAATGTAAGCCTGTCGCAATACTCCATTTCCGTCCTATCCATTTTAAGTATTTAAGATTTACATTTTTATATTGACCTTCAAATACTACACTACCCTCAGGAGAATCATCTAGATCTTCACCATTGAATAGACTTAACAAAAATAGCTGACTCGAAACACCTACTTCTTCTCTAGGTCTCACAACGACTTTTGGTTGAATAAATGGGTACTTCTTTTCCATTACTAAATCCGACTCATTCATAGAAACTGTCTCAGCTAAAGTATTATTAAGTTCTACTATGCTAATAAAATCATCCACTTGCTCAAGAGACGTATCCTCTTCCAACTTACTTACTGCAACCGTATTAACACCCACGATATCATTCTCTGCTAATTCCTTAATAATACCAGTCGTTCTTTCAGAAACATCTTCATCTTGATACATATTCGAAGGGCCGGTATTCAATATCAACTTTTCATTTTTTGGGTACTGATCGACTTCACTTCCACTTAGCTCCACACGCGTTGAATAATCACTACTTTTTGATTCCTCATATTCAGCAAAATCTAACACTTTTGCTACTTCTTTGACAGAAGAATGCTTAATCTTACTCTGCTTTAAATCAATCTCATTTATCCCAATTTCCGACTTACCATTTCTTAATTCATTCGACAGTTCACCTTCCATCAAACTCTTATGAGCAACAAATATATCTTCTCCTCCAACTTCATTATCTGTAGTAAAACTATCCTTTCTAGAAACTTGCACGTGTTTATCACCATCTTTACTAAAGTCAGATGTAGTATTATGATTATTATACCATAGCACCGTTCCACTTAACACCAAGCCAATTAAAAACCACAACCATAGTGAAGATCTTTTCTTCTTCTTTGGAAATTGCGATTTGGCCGCATTCCACATATCCTCTGATGGCATATTCCAATCATCATCAGATGAATTTACATCCAGTCTATTTTTAAAAAAATCATCAATCTTATTCATAACTGGTAATTTTCAATTGTGATTCTAATTTGTTTCTCAAGTACTTTCTCGCTTTTGACAATTGTGATTTAGAAGTTCCGTCTGATATCCCTAACTCTGCAGATATCTCTTTATGAGAATATCCTTCGATTGCATACATATTGAATACTAATCTATATCCTAGAGGTAGCTGTTGAACTACCATTGTCAGTTCTCTTGCCGCCAGCTTAGAAAATACTGTTTCGTCGTTATCTTCATAGTAAGCGACTTCATCTTGTAGACTTAATGTATCCACCCAAGTGTACTTCTTAAGATACCTTAGCGCTGCGTGAACCATTACTCTAGACGACCATGTCTTAAATGCACTTTTGCTTTCATTATATTGATAAAGATCATTATATACTTTTATTAGTCCTTCTTGAAAGATATCATCGGCTTGTGCTTTGCTCTTTCCATATCTCATACATAACATATACCAATAGACCCGATGCTCTTCATATAGCTCTCGCTGTGCTTCAGCATTACCTTCTATTGATAATTGTATGGTGTTTGATAACTTCCGCAAAGTGTATTAATTAGTTATTATATATACATATGGACATAGAGCAAGAAAAAGGTTGCCTGAGAATGAAAGTATTTTTTACTATTTGCAAAATCAATATTACTACATTTATGTGATCATGGACAATCTAACCAAATGAACCCAAACCAAATCAATATAGAAGCAAGTTGGAAAGAGGTATTAAAGGAAGAATTTTCAAAACCCTATTTCTCTCAACTGTGTACCCAACTCCTCAATGACACAAAGAGCGGCCATATTATATACCCTCCGGAAGAGTTGATCTTTTACGCATTTGATCGTACTCCAATTGATAAAGTAAAAGCCGTCATTATAGGTCAAGATCCATATCATAATCCTGATCAAGCCATGGGACTCTGTTTCTCTGTACCTAAGACAGTCAAACGTCCTCCTTCCCTACTCAATATATATAAAGAAATTAACAGAGACTTAGGATACGATATACCTACTCATGGCGACATCAGTTCTTGGGCAGACGAAGGGGTGCTATTACTAAATGCAATGCTAACGGTCAGAAAAAATGAACCTGGATCGCATCAAAAGATTGGATGGCAACAATTTACTAATGCTGTAATATCTAAAATTAGTGCTCAGCGAGAGCATGTGGTATTTCTACTATGGGGAAATTTTGCTAAAGGAAAAAAATCATTGATCGATGAAAGCAAGCATTTGATATTAGAGTCTGGTCACCCTTCTCCCTTATCTGCTAGATACTTCCATGGCAATGGGCACTTCAGTAAAACCAATACCTATCTTACAGAAAAAGGCGAAGAACCTATAAATTGGGATTTAAAGGATGATACCGATCAGCTAAAACTTTTTATATAAATATTACAGAATTAGCTAATATCTTTTGGTATTGACGTTTACTGTTTTTTAGAATGTTCGACGCTAACATCAGCTTTATTCTAAAGTTATCTTACTAATGTGATGTCACCTTTAATGATTTCTTTTCGACCATCATACAATTCTAATTCAGCGATAAAAACAAAGACTCCTGGATTTACAATTGTGTTTCCCATAGTGCCATCCCATCCTTCATCCGGATTATTGGGTATGAAGCTATTTTTCTCAAAGACCAAACCTCCCCATCTATCTAGAATACGCAAGTAGTTGACCTTAGCGATAGTGGCATTAGAAAATATTGTAAATTCATCATTTGAACCATCACCATTAGGAGAAAATATATTGGGTGTATATACCTTCACATCATTATCTACATATATAACCATTTCGTCCATTTCGACACATCCAGTAACAGCATCGGTTACCATCAATTCATAAGTGGTGGTTATTAATGGAGTTGCTATGGGATCTAAGCACTCGTCACAGGAGAAATCATCTGGAGTATTCCATCCTACTATTATATTATTCTCAGTCGAAGTACTTGCTGAAATTTGAAATGACTCTCCTCTCTCTATGTATCCGTCTTCACCAGCATCCAGTTCAAGAGATTTTGGCTCTTTAAGTTCTATAGTATCCTGAACTATACAACCGACCATATCTTCAATCTCAAGGAAATAGCTCCCTCCAGAAAGATTTTCAAAATCAGAATCATTATCAAATTCAGATCCATTGAGTGAATACTGATATGGCGAAACACCACCTTCCACATTATTAATTGCTATCGATCCATTCATAAATCCTGAGCATTCTACATCTTGCATATCTAGCACATAGCTCAATTCCTCGGGTTCAGTAATCGTAAAATGATCTAGATATTCACAACCATAAATGTCCGTAAGTTCAAGATCATATTGCCCAACACAAAGATCAGATATCGTTGATTCAATATGTTGATTCGACCAAAGAATATCATAATTTGAATCCTCAGAAATAAACGTTAAGTTCAACTCGCCATCGCATTTAGAAAAACAAACGACATCAGTTTGATTAACTACATATTCAGGAATGATTGCAAAGTCAACATATGCGGTATCTTTCGTAATACAACCTTGTTGTTCTGCTTCCACCCAATATTTTCCAGCGGTATTTACCAATAACTTATCTTTTATGCTTCCATCATTCCATATGTAAGAGGCTCCTTGATAAGAGGCGTCTAATGCCACTACTTCTCCGATACATAGCGTGGTGTCTTTCAAATTTACTATGGGACTTTCTCCAAATGCGAGTTCAATAGAATCAGAATGAATACATCCATTTATATCAACTAATTCCACCCAGTATATTCCATCTTGAGTAACATTGATTCCAGGTGTTGTTTCTCCTGTGCTCCATTCATAGTTTTGAATTAGATTATTTTCCATATCTAGTTCGAAACTTGAAATGTCACATAACTGCGTGTTTTCACCTAGATCAACATTCAATGAGACTGTAGGTGTTATCTCAATCAAGTCCGTATCAGTACAACCATTTAGATCCACAACAACAGAATACATACCTGGACCACTAGCTACAAATATGGAATTATTGGTTCCATCTTGCCATTCATAATTTGCTCCTATTACTGTTGCATCTAAAGTCAATGAGTCTCCCATACAAAGCACTTGATTTACACCTAAATCTACGATTGGCACTGGATTAAAAACCACCTCTACTGTATCTCTATACTTACATCCCTCTTTATCTATTTCGACCCAATAATCACCTGACATATCAACGAAAAACACTTCATCTGCACTTCCATCTTGCCATATATAAGATGCGCCTTCGTAATAGGCTATTAATTCAATGTGATCACCATCGCACGCTACTTTATCAGATCCTAAATCTATCGTTGGAATCGGATTGACTGTAATCTCAAAGGTATCTCGAGCAATGCATGTTTGATTTCTTGCCTCAATCCAATATTCGCCAGATTCAAAAACAGTAATCGATGAACCAATACCACCATTTGTCCATAAATAACTATCTGCTGTTACGTCTAAGGATAATGTTGCTCCTTCACAAAGTACAGTATCTTTTATATCTAATTTAGGTGAATTTGCAAAGTCTATTTTTATTTGGTCTGTAAATCCACAGCCATAGATATCTAATACAGAAAGACTATATAATCCAGATGAATTAATTTCTATAATAGGATCCAGATGATCACCGGTCCATGAATAGCTTGCTGCGCCTGCTGTAGTACCGTCGATAGTAACTGATTGCTGATCACATAACATAAGATCAGGCCCCAAATCAATAGTTAATCCTGGAGTGGGAAGTACTTCGATTTCATCATAACCTTTACATCCATCAATCGTAACTTCTAACGTATACACGCCTGGAGTATCTGCATTATATTGTGCATCAGTTGAGTTGTCTTGCCAAAGAAAATTACCCTGAGTGATATCGGATTCCAAATTTACAGATTGACCTTCACACAGATAAACATCATCTCCCAAATCAACTACAACTTCAGGATTAAAGCTGATATTGATTTCATCCTTAACTTCGCATCCCATTTCGTCAGTTACTGTAACCGAATAGGTTCCACTAGTACTTGTTATCAAAGACTGTCCTGAAGAATTATCATTCCATAAAAAAGTATTAAAAGAAGGATTACTCACTTCTATCAAATAATTAGAATCTCCACAAAGAACTTTATCATTTTCTAAAAACACTTCCCCAACATTGGTACTCATCACATTAAACGTGTCTCTACGGCTACAACCCACTATACTTACATCAACCCAATAGACACCTGCACTTGACGCTTCGAAAGTAGCACCTACAGAACCATCTTGCCAGATATAAGAAGCATTCTGCGTTGTAGCATCTAAAAACAAAGGACTTGCCCCACTACAAAATGAAGTATCTATAGACGAACTAGTGCCATCCAATACATCTATCTGAGTAAAAGTTGTATCACGTAAGTTACAACTGTTTAAATTTTCTGCAACCAACATGACTGTATAGCTTCCTGGATCTAAAAAAGTATTGCTAGGATTTTCATCCGTGCTTGTATTTCCATTTTCAAAATCCCAAAAATACGATGTGCCGTCTTGACCTGTATAATGAAAATCGACAGTATAAGGAGCACAACCACTAGCACTCTGATCAAAAGAAGCCTTAGCCGTCACAGAGCTGATTTCAAAATCTAGTTTGAATACACCCATATCACAACTTACCGACTGACTTTCTGCCCAGGCACCAGGCTTGGTATCCAAAATCCTATTGGTACAGGAACAGACTGCTTGATACACTACACCACCTTTATCAAAGCGACTGGTACCTCCATCCACATGAGTAGCATTACCATAATAAGTAGCATATGTTAAATCGGATGCGTCAGGCGCTAAAACACCTAAATAAAAAACATTAGAACCACTTCCATTAATGGCATCAGAAGTAACTGGTAATCCAGATTGGGCATAATAACCAGAAAAATAAATGCCATTACATTTATCCACCATAAAAGCGGCTGGCACAAAGTCAAATTTACCAGAAATACCAGGAAAAGGGACGTTGGTATTGAGAGGACCATCACCGATCACCGTCGAATAAACCAAAGTTTCCAAATCCGAACTAAAGGCCGATATAAATTGAGGAGAGCCTGGAATAAACGAATATGCTCCAGGAGAAATAGGCATAACACCAGTAGTTTGGCCATAGATATGCACATTTCCTATTTCATCGAGATCTAAGAAATAGGAATGATCATTCTTATCTGTACCCCAAAAAGTACTCCGTAATAGTTGTTGTCCATTAGAAGAAAGTACGGCAACGTATGCAGACTCCTCTCCACCAGGCCATACACTTTGGATAGTACCATTAGTAGTCGGAAAGTTTGGCGATCCTGCCGTGCCAGTCACATATATTTCGCCAGCATTATTGACCCTCACACCGAATGCTGTATCTGCATCGTTACTCCCTAAATATGTAGACCAAAACAAAGCCGATAAATCACTATTCAACTTAAAAACAACGCCGTCTTGACTTTTCGATGGATTACCTACATCAAGTGTCAAATTACTTTGATAAGCGTTTGGAGTAACAGGAAAATCTGAAGAAGTCGTATTCGAAGCAATTATCATATCGCCTTGATTATCCAAAATAATTTCACCTCTAAATTCTTCACCATAATTTGTATAAAGTTTAGAAGTATTAAGTCCATCTGTATTGTATCCACCTATAAAAGTGGAACCTACCAAAGTAGAACCATCTTGACTCAACTTAACTACGGCAATATCTGAATCTCCTCCAATCGTTTTTTGAAAAGCATTACTCGTTACAGGAAAATTGACAGAACTGGTAGATCCTAAAATACAAAGCTGTTGATTATTGTCTATAATTATACTGTGCGGAGCATCTTTATCCACCCCTCCAATATAAGTAGCATATATCATTTGAGTTCCATCTGGATTAAACTTGCAGACTGCCATATCAGTTTTGCCTCCTCCAAAAAAAGACTGAAAAGAACCCAATACAGTCGGATATCCCACACCATAAGAAACACCACCCAAATAGATATTTCCTGCATTATCATAAGACGCAGTATGTCCGAAGTTTTTTGAAATAGTCGTACCTGTCAAGGTTGATGCGATTACTACTGGATCTATTACTAAAGGGTGATTATCGTCATATCCATTGGGAAATTCAAAAGTAACCGTCCTGTTCTCCAACCGATAATTACATGCTACAGATATTCGTCTACCATTTATAAACTGATAAGCTAAGGGCGCTTTTTCTACAATTTCCTTTACCGCTGTTTTAATAATTAAATCTCCATTTCTATCTAGCCTTATATTGTCAACATCTTCATACACAAGTGCCAACACATCAACATCCGCCTTTGCAGAAATCACAAAATCATATTTGAAATATCCTTGATTACTATAGGTTAACAAATCTATTCCTGGGTATAATGATTCATAATTTACTTCATGATAAACAGGAACATTAGACGCCCATTTAGAAGCATCGTTGCCAATAAAATAATTATAATGATGTGCTTGTTTTGAGCCTCCGCTTAGAATTGGCTCTTGAGCGTTTAAGAATTCCACTTGATATGAATGTCCTGAAATAGAGTAATTGTCCAGTACCTCTTTATCACGTGATTGCATAACAGAATGCAAATTTTCCACCGCATTATCATCATACACCACATACGTCAATGCCCTTTGCTCTAAAAACACTTTATCTAAACCACCAAGCCCTGCCTCAAATTCGACATTGGGATGTAACTGATTATTATTTGGAAGAAACTCAAGTGATTTTTTTTCATTCGTATTATGATGACTACCACAAGAAGTTTGTGAATTCAATTGACAGCATAATGCAAAAAACAATATAAAGAATACATTTCTAATTCTCATAATACATGCTCGGCTGGTAAAAGTCTATTGTCCTTTTATAACATAAGGACTACAGTAATGTAATGCATCAAAAAGCAATAACGCTGCAAACTATACCAAATAATACTGTCGAACACAATTGCTATTCTTATCATTATAGAGCCTATCTTCTCGATTTAAAGTGCCTCACACTCTAATTATACTTTTACTTATCGTCACTTATTTAGTGTAATCAAAAAGTCTCTAAACTAAAAAACGAACTCCGATATCATCGAAATTCGTTCTTTATTTACTTATGTTGTTTTCCTTTATGCCTTTGCTGTAGGTGTAAAGTTCATCGGTGGAAATGGAGGTTGACTACTCTCTCTTATTTTTCCATTCTGAGCTTCATATTTATTAATATTATCTGCTAAGGCCTTGTGTAATCTCTTAGCGTGTTCTGGACTAAGTATGATTCTTGACTTGACCTTTGCTTTCTGTACATTCGGTACTATACGTACAAAATCTAATACAAACTCAGAATTAGAATGTGAGATAATCGCAAGGTTAGAATATGTACCTTCAGAGATCTCTTCTGTTAACTCTATATTGATTTGATTTCCTTTCTTTTTATTTTCTTCTGCCATGATGGTCTTAATTTATTGTTGTATTTAATAATGGTATTTTGCCCAAAAAGTTGTCATCTAAGACGACTAGAACAAACTCCCTGTATCGTGAATCCTAGTGAGACCGAGGTGATCATATGCTTTATCTGTAGCTTCTCTTCCTCTAGACGTTCTCTGAATAAACCCTTCCATAATCAAAAAAGGCTCATGTACTTCTTCGATCGTACCACCTTCCTCTCCTACCGCAGTCGCTATAGTTGTCAATCCTACTGGCCCACCTTTAAACTTTAAGATGATCGCGGATAGTATCTTATTATCCATCTCATCTAATCCATATTCGTCTACATTAAGTGCCTCTAGTCCAAATCTACTTATCTCTAAGTCTATCTTACCATCACCCTTGATCATAGCAAAATCTCTTATCCGACGCAGAAGTGAATTGGCTATTCGAGGTGTTCCTCTACTACGACCTGCGATCTCAGCCGCTCCATTATCATCGATAGGCACATCTAATATCTTAGCACTACGCTTAATAATCTTCTTGAGCGTAGGTACATCATAATAGTCTAAATGAAAATTAATACCAAACCTTGCTCTCATAGGAGCTGTAAGCAGCCCCATACGTGTAGTCGCACCAACCAACGTAAATGGACTTAACTCGATCTGAATACTACGTGCATTGGGTCCAGTATCTATCATGATATCTATTCGATAATCTTCCATAGCCGAGTAGAGATATTCTTCCACTACATTATTAAGTCTATGGATTTCATCTATAAATAGTACATCACCTTCTTCCAGATTAGTCAATAGTCCTGCAAGATCTCCTGCTTTCTCGAGTACAGGCCCTGAGGTCATTTTCATATTAGCACCCATCTCTGAAGATATAATCAGAGAAAGAGTAGTCTTACCCAAGCCTGGAGGTCCATGCAATAATACATGATCTAGAGCTTCTCCTCGCAACTTGGCTGCTTTGATGAACACTTCTAGATTATCCACGATCTTTTGCTGACCACTGAAGTCACTGAGCCCCTTAGGGCGTAATGCTCTATCTACCTGCTGCTCCTCTGGAGTAAACTGTGATGTAGTAGGATCTAAATTTGGATTCATATGACAAAGATAGGTAATATCTATTTGATTGCAACGAATCTGAACTGTCTGTACTCTTATAATCAGAAGTCGCCAATATGACAATCTAAGAAATTCAATTCTAACACCAAACTTAGTAAGATGCGCCATATACTCATATTACTTATCCTCCTTCCACTTACATTATTTGCTCAGACTATCCAAGGGCCTATCGCTACCTGTATAAATGACTGTGCGACTTATACTTTTGAAAGCAACAGTAGTGGACCATTTATATGGAATATGGCTGGTGTCAATGCTAATAGTATGATTGGTGAAAGTGTAGAAATTTGTTGGTCTGAAAGAGGTAATCAAATAATCACCGTAACCGATGTATCTGCATCTCCAGGCAATCACCTTACAACTCTATCTGTCCTCGTTCACGAAAACGAAGGTGTAGAATTAAGATTTCCAATCTACCCTAATTGCGAAAGTAGAGACACTATTAATAATGATTTGGAAGATATGCAAGAACTTCCGCCATTAAGCTGCAAGACTGTTTGTGGTGGATCGTCTGCTATCTACCAAGCTATCAATCCAATAGGATTATATGAGTGGGATGTTGAAGGTGCTAGTGATGTAACTATTGCTAATAATTCTGTAGCCGTCACATGGAATGCATTAGGTGCAGGATATATCAATGTAATAAATACAGATGATAACTTGTGTGAGGTTGAATCCTCTTACTGCATTGAAATCTTAGAAGTACCAGAAGCGTCGGCGATCGTAAGTACAAACTCTATATGCCTAGGTCAAACTATTGCAATGAGCAGCAATACATCAGGAGTTGTCGATTATTATTGGGATAGTGGAGACGGACAGTTTGCTTCCGGATCTCAAGTGGCATTTACCTATGATCTAGAAGGAAGTTTTACTGGTAGTCTTATTGTACAGACAGAATGTTTTTGCTTTGACACCACCTATTTTAATATCGATGTAAATGTCAATCCTGGACCGGAAATTCTTTGTCTTGGAACTATCTGTGCTCAAGATACTGCCACATACTATGCTGCCAATATATGTTCTCAATACGACTGGAACATTAGTAGCAATGGATCGATAGTAGAGGGTGGTAGTAATTCTGATGACTTTGTTAAAGTGGTATGGCAGAATGGACCATCAGGTCAAGTCACACTAGCGACACCAAATTGTGGAATAAATTGCGCCATGCCCACTACAGAAATAATACCTGTAATATCAAGCTCCATAAATATTGAAGGTATTCAAGAAGTCTGTAAAGGATCTCAATCGGTTTATCGTGCGCCTAGATTTGGAGGTACTGAATACAGTTGGAGTATCGTAGGTCCTGGAAGTATTGTCTCCGGATTTGGCACCGAAGAAATCGTAGTCGAATGGGAAGACTATTGGAATACTCCTTCTTCTGCCATAATAGAACTACAATATGAAAATTGTTTCTTGGACTGTGGGGGTAACGCATTACTCAATATTGATTTAAAGGATCCTTTTGACATTCTAGGTACTAGCAGTATTTGTCCAGAAGGCAACAACTATATATTTGCTTCTTACAACTGGAATAACATTACTGCTGATTGGAATATTACTGCACCGGACGGAAGTTTAGTGTACAGCTCTACTGCTGAAAATTCCGTTTCCTACGATTTCAGTAATGGCCCTGGCATATACATACTTCAAGTCTCTACAGATCCTATTCTCTACTGCGATCCTATTAAAACACTTTATATCCCAGTAGAAGCCAGACCTGAAATCAACGTGAATATCATTGGTGATCTCGTTGTATGTGCAGGTCAAGTATCGAACTATACTTTACCCATCAACGCTCAGTTATTTAATGTGCGCTGGGTGATAGATGACGGTGGAACAACCACAAATTATAATGGTCATGAAATCTCATATACTTGGACTAGTAATGGGCCTTACTCCGTATCAGTAAGTATCAGCGATGTAGATAAATATTGTTATTCTGAATCTAAAACAATTACTCCTGTAGCGGCAACCAATAGCTACATAGCTGGATCTTCAATTGTATGCCTAGATACTAAACACCTATATCAAGTAGAAGGACTTTCAAATCCAACTACCGACTGGAAAATTAGCCCAAGCGATGCTGGAAGCCTTCGTAAACTACCCGATGGTAGTCTAGAAATTCATTGGCACCTCTCTGGCACTCATTCATTAACCGCCGAATTCTGTACTGCATCTATTAGCTATACTGTAGATGTATTGCCAGAGTCAGCTATTGTAATCAATGCTCCGCTTGGCGTCTGTCCAGGAGAACAAGCAGCTGTAGCTATCACATTACCTGTGGGTGCATCTGTTGTGATTAAAGATGAAACATTGTCTACAGTAAGTTCAACTGGCACCTTACTCGCAGACCCTGGATTCTACCTAATAGAGATGACTGATATAAATGGCTGTTTATCTCAAGAGACTTTCGAAGTAGAAGAATTTATCCTACCTGAAATACGTATCTCCACACCTGACGATACTGGATTCTGTCCAGGACTTGGAGAAGTACCACCAACCCTTTATGCTATCAATACACTATCTGGCTATACATATGAATGGTATCGAGATGGTGTGGCACTGGGAGAAACTACTCACAGTATCACTGCTTCAGTGTATGGATTCTATTACGTAGTATCTACGAATGTGGATGGTTGCTCTACTATTTCTAATCAAATTGAAGTATTCGAATATTGTGGACCTAATGGAAGGTGCAATGGAAGATGTTCCAATTTTCCACCTTGCGAAGATGGAACATACGTCTCATTCACTTCAACCGATACAGGATATTGTAATGAATATTCGTTTACGAACACATCCGCGGATTATGTACCAGGTACCATTCTATATGATTTTGCAGATGTGGATGCTGGAGCCGATAGTATAAGCATTCTCGAAAATCCTGATCACACATTCACTTATGCAGGACATTATTTGGTGACGATGATCGCAGAAGTAACTGCCAATGTCAACCCACCATATTGCTGGGACTATGAAGATATCGTAGTTCCTGTTGCCGCTAACTTCACGGCTGCACAAGGATGTGCAAATGATGGAATACAATTTCATCAGGAAGCGACATTTGTGAGCGGTTACGCTATTACAAATTATAGTTGGGACTTTGGCGATCCCTCTAGCGGAACAGATAATACTTCATCAGACGCAGACCCAATGCATATTTTTTCTGCCGCCGGCAGCTATACTGTGAGCCTTACAGTTACGTCTAATTCAGGTTGTCTTGCGCGAATATCAAAAGAGATAATCATTCAAGATGGACCTAATGTAGACTTTGATATTCCTTCAATCCATTGTCTCAATACTGCGACACCTTTTGATGCACTTATCTCCACAGACGTTGTTTCTGTTAACTGGAATTTCGGAGACCTCGCTAGCGGCTCTGCTAATGAATCATTGAGACCTAATACATTACATACATTTAGCAATAACCAGTTATATAATGTGTCTCTATCTGCCTCAAATATATATGGATGCACTAATACTATTTCAAAATCAATTGATATCAATACTAGTGTATTGGCCGGAGATATTACATTATTTCCGAGCGGCCCTATTTGCTTAGGAGATTCAGTAACACTTACTGCGCCCACAGGAGGACTGACCTACTTATGGTCTGATGGGACTTTGGGTCCAACTAAAAAAGTAGGAGATAATAATAACTATCAGGTCACGATTACAGATATTGGTGGTTGTCTGTATGTACCTAATAGTGTACAAATAGAATTCTTTGAAGTACCTGATTTAAAAATAAAAGGAATCATTCAATTAAATGGCTTTCAATCTGAAACATATACTGAAGAAATGGAAATTTGTGATCAAGAAAGTTTCTATCTTTCAGTGCCCTATCAGTTTGGTTTAGAATATCTATGGACCGTAAATAATGTTAGTAGCAATCAGCTCTACTATTGGAATGGATTAAGTAATCTTGCTCCAGGCACACATGTGATCGGAGTCAATGTAACGAATCCAACCAATGGATGCGTCTATGATGTAGAACCTTTTACTGTCGTAATTCATCCTCGAGCTACGAGTCCTATTGTGATTTCAGATCAAAACGAAAACTGTGAAGGCATACTCCACACCTTAAGTGTATCTAACTATGATTCTAATTTTAAATACTATTGGAGTACTGGCGACGAAGGTCCATCTACAACTACAACTCAAGCAGGAAATTACACTGTTAATGTAGTCAGTGAGTATGGCTGTGAAGGCTGGCCTGGAGGTTACGTCATTCATCCTCTCCCAAGAAAGGATATATTTCCTGATGGATGTAAAGAGGTTTGTTTTCCTGATACCATTTGCCTACCAGAAAACTTAGGTTATACATTTGAATGGTTAAAAGATGGCGCATCTATGGCAAGTAATACTACTTGGTTAGAAATAACAGAGCCTGGAGAATATCAAGTCATCATGTCACATTACAGCGGATGTACCGAGACTAGCGAGATACTATCTCTCGGACCAAAATCATCTGAACATAAAATAAATGGTATCGTATACTTAGACCAAAATCAAGATGGAATCTACAATGCTGGGGACCAACTATTAGAGAATGCTGTGGTTCAATTAATCGATGGAAGCACTACAATCGAAACGGTAAATAGCGATGTAAATGGAGCCTACGAATTTGACCAATTAGGCGTATCTAACCCAACGATCTTAGTCGATGTTAGTAGTCTGGGATATAACATCCCTACACCTATACAAAGTGAAAATTTTGCGTTTACTAAATGTATTGAAGAGCAGAATAAAAACTTTCCATTTATTGACGAATGCCAAAGACAAGCAGAGACAATAGAACTAAATACCTGTAATGGTCAACCACTAACATATGAAACATTAACAATCATGCCAGGCGATATAGATTCTTTAGTATACACTACTAGCTCTGGTTGTGATTCTACATTGATTATTCATGCTATAGAACTACCTCCAGTGACTATCACTATAGATACAGAATCAGCATGCGATCTTAATACAGGTGGCAATATAAATATCAATTCAAACCTTATAGGCTCCACTTTTAGTATAGACAATGCATCCTCATTTTCACCGGCACTTACTTATACTAACCTTAGCCCAGGCATGCATGAGCTTTGGGTACTCGGTCCTAATGGATGTCCGCAGACGATTCCATTTATGATAGATATGATAGACGAACCTGCAATCAATATTACCACTACTCAGACCTGCAGCAACGAAAGCGAAGGATCTGCAAATATTACTGTATTAGATGGACAAAATTACACTTACATACTCGACGGTATCTCATTGGGCAATCAAGCTTATATCTCTCAGCTAGTCTATGGCAATCATACGCTTGAGGTTAGCAATTCACAGGGATGTAACTGGGAGGTTCCTTTTATAGTCTCGCCATACGAAGAGCCCATGCTTAATATCACACCCAATGCGAGTTGTATAGGTATGAGCAATGGCTCTATGACTATCACAAATTTTGGGACTGGAATACTCAGTTATTCTCTAGACAATAGCAATGAATCCACAGACGAATATTATGAAAATTTATCTCCAGGAAATCATTTGCTTACTGTCAGCGACCAAAATGGATGTGCGTATACTTATGGATTTATAATCGAAGAAGAGGAGCTACCAATGGTTACACTGATAGGCCAAAATGCATGTGAAGCTCAAGATAATGGAAGCGTAACACTTACACAGTTAGGTAGTGGTAATTATACCTATTCATTGGATGGCATTGATTACCAAAGTGAGCCTTACTTCAATGGATTATCAGGAGGCGAATATATCGTCTATATAGAAAACATAAATGGATGTGCCACTACTAGAAACTTAACAATACAAACACTCCCTACTCCACTCGTAGTGATCGAGACAAATGACGCTTGCGAAGGAATCAATAATGGTAGTGCTCAATTTGCCAGTACTGAAAGTGGATTAGAATATTCTATCGATGGAGTACAATTTAGTCCAACTCCAAGTATGGATAACTTAACAGCAGACCTATATACTCTATATGTACAAACTATTGAGGGCTGCTCATACAGCTACCCTTTTGAGATAGAAGAAGCTGTCGATTTAGAGGTAGTATTCACCGACCCAGTAATGGATTGTAGCATTACCAATATCGTACTAGAACCAGAAGTAATTTCAGCCGTAGGTGAAGCTACATTTGTATGGAGTGATGGAAGTACAAATCCCTCGCTTGCTATCATTACCGATGGATTATACAGCGTAGAAATTATTGACAATTGTTCCACAAAATATTACGAATGGGAAATTGGATTTACGAAATCATCAATTGGCAAATTCTATACTCCTAATATATTTTCTCCTAATGGAGATGGAGTAAATGATATATTCCTACCAAACTACAATGACCCTTCACAAATTTCATCATACACATTAGATGTATTTGATAGATGGGGAGCTTTAGTATTTCACAGCGACGAATTACACCATGGATGGGATGGGATGTTTGCTTCAAAAACCAGCACTACAGGAGTGTTCGTATATATAATCAGAGCTGAAGGAAATTTCTGTAACCAGACAAAGTCTTTTGAAATAGTTGGCGACGTAACTGTAATTAGATAATCAATATTTTTATTGAAAAAAAAAGTTTCTTAAAATAAAAAATCCAAATTCCAAACCTTGTGATTGGCTAAAGCCGAAACAAGAATTTGGAATTTGGATTTCAAATCTTTACTAGAAATATTCAGTAGAATTATCTACCTGCTTTCACTTCACCATCTACTACTATCCTATCGTTTCTATTGGCTAGTTCCCATAGAGTATGAAATACTAGACGTCCAACATTTTGCATCTTATCAAAGTTGATCTTATCTACCGTATCTCCTGGTTGGTGATAGTCCTCGTGTACACCATTAAAGAAAAATATAGATGGTATACCTAAACGAGCAAAATTGTAATGATCTGATCTGAAGTAATATCTATTTGGATCTTTCTCATCATTGTAGGTATAATCTAATGTAAGACCTGCATATTTATTATTTGCATTTTCATTGATGTTATGTAGATCAGTACTAAGTCTATCTGATCCAATTACATAGATATAATTAGGATTATCTTTATATTTTTCATCTACTCTACCTACCATATCTATATTGACATCAGCTACGGTTTTGTCCACATCAAATACAGGATTTTCCGAATAGTAGTATGACCCTAGCAACCCTTTTTCTTCTCCAGTAACCAATAGGCATAAGACACTTCTGCGAGGAGACTCCCCCATGTTCTTTGCGATGGCTAATGCTTCCGCGATCTCGAGCACAGTAGTAGTTCCTGATCCATTATCATCAGCACCATTGTATATTACTTCTCCTTTTTGGCCAATATGATCATAATGAGCTGACACGACTACGATCTCATCTTTGAGGTCCGTCCCTTCAAAAAAACCTAGTACATTTCTACCTAATAGTACTGTAGAGTTTCTCTGTTGGTTTACTGAAAACACAGGTTTTAATTTAGTATCACAGTTTTTACCTTTCTTAGTTATATACTTTCTAGACTTAATTACTTTTTTGTCTTTATTTCCAATGATATCTTTTGCCATTGTAGTAGATATATATAGATGATTAGCGAGCTCCTGGTTATCCTCTAGTCCATTAGTTAATGTAACCGTTGGGCCTAATAGTTTTCTCCTATTTTTCCCTACCATTTCTCTTAATCCATCTTCTATAATCAGGACCATTTTGACACCATGTTTCTTAGCTGCTTTAAGTTTACGATCGATATCTCCTGTCCAACTTGATGGTTCGTCAGTACCGGTAAGCCAGTAGGTGCTATCCTTTTTCATTGGTTCCCCCTTGTTAATTAGGATTACCTTATCTTTTACTTTGACCTTCTTGTAATCACTATACTCAGCGTCATCTATACCATAGCCTAAATACAATACTTCATCGACATCAAAAGAAGCATTACCTGTTTTATCTGGAAAGGCTATAAAATCTTTCGCTCCTTTGTAATCATTACCATTTACGGTCACTGTATTCGACTTCCAAGTAGTATAGGTAAAGGCAACATCTTGGTAATAATCACCATCCATAATCTTAGGTACTCCTAAAGAATTAAAGTGACCTGAGATATACTCAGCAGCCATATCGTTACCTGGAAAACCCGTTTCTCTACCACCAAACTCATCTGAAGCTAATATAGTAAGATGCTCTCTCATATCTTCTGCAGTAATGGTGTTAGCCAATAAAACAGATACATCCGCAGTATCGCTAACATATTCCGCATCTGCTACTGGCAGTGATACACCACTTACATATTGAGCATTCAACTGTATTGTACATAGTAATGATACAGCGATGGATAGTACTTTTTCTATTTTCATGATATTGATTGTAATATAAAGTCGAAAAGATTGGCTGATATTACTCAAACCAATCTTTCCAAATATTAATAATTATTATCCACTGATCAGCTTAACAGCTCATCTTGTTTACTCTTCGTTTATGTCTTCCGCCTTCAAACTCCGTTTCTAGAAATGCTTTAACCATATTCGTCGCTAGCCTTTTGCTCACATACCTTGCAGGAATTGCAATCGCATTTGCATTATTATGCTGTCGAGCTAACTTAGCTATTTCAGTAGTCCAGCATAGAGCGGCTCTTACTTTTTGATGCTTATTTGCTGTAATAGCTACACCATTTCCACTTCCACATATTAAGATACCAAATTTTGCTTTTTTACTTTCAATATCCTCCGCTACAGGATGGACAAAATCTGGATAATCTACAGATTCCGGTCCATGAGTCCCATGGTCTGTCACTTGGTGTCCTAGCTTCTCAAGGTACTTAACAATGTTGTCTTTATATTCGTATCCAGCATGATCGCAGCCGATTGATATTTTCATTTCTGTTGTCTTATTATATGGGTTAAAATGATTATGATCTAATTAATTTTTAATCGGTGCTTGAGATGGCATGTATTCTTTCAGCAAGCCTTCCATTTCTTTTAGGAAGTCAGGATCTTCAATTTGAGAAGCAATAGCTAAAAGATCATTAACGGATCTCAAATCATATCTCATATCATCTCTCCATGAATTTGCCAATACATCACCATCTAACGATTCATAAAATTTCATATTTTGTTGAGTAGCTGTGGCTAATATCTTGATGTGCTTTTTAGCATCTTCAAACTTTTTAGCTCTTACAAGTACATTGATAAATGGTATGATACTCGCATCATAAGTAAAGTTATTATGAGGGAAAGATTCAAAATACTTATTCGCTACTTGAGCTGCTCTTTCGTTGTCTCTCATCTCTGTCAATCTAGATGACAATCTCAACATGATGACTTTCATGGCTGTTACTTCCGCACCATAGCTACCATCTACATATGTATCTACAGTATCAAAGTTACCCCATTTCCATTTCGTCATTACATTTTCATATGTCTTATCTACATCGATACGACCACTTCCATAAAGCCCTGGAAGATTACGATCTGATCCACTATTAAATGGTACTAATCTCAATCCGAGACCTTCCATTTGAGTGTAATCATTCAGTCCCATTAGCTTTTCATTTTTACACGTTACAGCGAAGTATATCGCTCTATCCGAAAAGTTAGAACCGATTACATCAAGCAATGCTACTTCATCCTTCAATATGTAGCCTTTATTATCAGAGAAACTAATTGGAATTTTACCCACTCTATTAGTAGTATCTAATGGATTGATTAGGCCATTTTCTATAAGTTTATCTCTATTAGCTGGAATAAACATATTTCTCGAAGGTATTGTACTAAATTTATTGCCAGTACCATCATCTCTAATGCTACGAGGGTCATTCATATATCTTAAAATCCCCTCAATAGGCACTTCAGGATTATTTTCTATTCCTGCTGGCACTGCGAAGTACACTTGATTTTTATTTTTACCTCTGTATCCTTCTGCTGGAATCGACAGCTTAATTGGAGGTGAGTCATTCACTTTTTTTCTCAGCTTATTGATATACCAATCTACTGCGATCAAACTTAGATTTACCACTCTTACATCTCTACGTATACCTTCTACTTCCTGTGCATACCATAGTGGATAAGTATCATTATCTCCATAAGTAAATATGATTGCGTTTTCGTCTACACTATTAAGGAAGTTCGATGCATAATCTCTTGACGCCGTATGGTGTGCTCTACTGTGATCATCAAAGTTTTGGAAACCCATAATCACAGGTGCAGATAATACAAGTAGCAATGCTAATCCTGCAGATCCCATGCTTGGCATAGAAACCTTTTCTTTGAATATGGAGTACAGTGCAGGTACAGCCATACCTATCCAAATACAGAATGTCATAAACGAACCGACCAATACATAATCTCTTTCTCTGGGTTCGTTAGGTGGTTGATTGGAATATATAATAATACCTAACCCTGTCATGAGGAAGAGCATCATGATTGCTGAAAATTCTTTTGGATTATTCCTTACATGGAATAGTAATCCCAATAGGCCAAATATCAATGGCAAGAAGAAGTAATGATTACGTGATTCATCATTCTTCATGACATCAGTAATCATATCTTGCTCGTAGTAGCCTTCTCCAGAGCCTGGCAGTACTTTACGTAAAATATTGCTTTCATCTAACATTGACAACCCAGATTCCCAATGTCCAGATTTTAGATCCCACGGCTCATAACCTTGAGATCCATTTTGTTTTCCTACGAAATTCCACATGAAATATCTCCAATACATCCAGTTGAACTGATAAGAAAACATGTATTTCATATTATACATACCACTAGTTGGGCTTCCCTTATCATTTCCTGTAAGGTACTTCTTCCATCTACGGTGCAGCATAGGTCTACTTGATTCTGTATGACCTATACGCGGAAATGTTATTTGATCTTTTGACGCGTACTCATATTCATACTTTTCATCCACTATTTCATATTTATCTCCTACGAGGCCATATCTCGGAGACTTGTTTACTTTGATAGGTCTAGCATCAAAGTGCGGCCCCTTTACTAATGCTCTTTCACCATACTGCTCTCTGTTGAGATATGGTAATAGTCTCATCGCATCACTTGGCACATTCATATTGACTGGAGTATCCGCATTCGCTCTGATAACTACCACCCCTATTGTAGAGAATGCGATCATAATTAGTACCGCTGAGAAACTTAATATATGTAGTAGGTGACTTCCCATTCTTCTGGCAAGGTAAAATGCACCGAATGATAATGCTGCTAATATGATTATGGTAGGAATCAATCCACTATGTACACCCATCCCCATACTATTAACGGTAAACAGCTCCATCTTAGCCCAGATCGTAGGAATACCTACAATGACAATTTTCTGAATGAAGGCAATCATAAATACACCTGCAAGAATACTTAGAATTGCTCCTTTGATATTTGGCTCTTTGTACTTTTTGAAGTAATATAGTAACCCAATGGCTGGAAAAGTCAATAAACTAAGAAGGTGAACCCCTATAGATAAACCACCACAGAAGAGCGATAATACTAACCACCTATCATTATCTAGATCATCACTTAGGTAATACCACTTCACCGCAGACCATAGAGTCAGCGCAGTAAAGAATGTCGACATAGCGTATACTTCACCTTCTACTGCCGAAAACCAAATCGATGATGCAAAAGCTGTAGATAATCCAGCTACAAGCCCTCCACCTGCTATTGCAAGGTTCTCACCGTTCGTTGTTTCACCTTCTCTACCTTTCCAAGCTAACTTAGTAAGCATGATGGTAATCCAACAAATCATCATAGCTGCTAAAGCAGTACAAAGCCCAGACATCAGATTAACTGCAAAAGCAATATCTGCAGGATCATCAGACAAAATCTCTGCAAACCATGTAAAAATTCTACCAATAAGAACATATAGAGGCGCCCCAGGAGGGTGAACTACTTGCAACTTGTATGCTCCTAAGATAAACTCTCCACAATCCCATAAGCTACCTACGCGCTCTGCAGACATGAAATAAACCACCATAGCCACAGCTAATACTATCAGCCCTGTAATGTTGGATAATCGTTTTAATGAATTCATATTTTATTGTTTCTTTCTACCTGTTGACCACAAATAGCAAAATGGCTAACACAACACTGTAAAAGAGCGCATTATCCATATTCATATTATCAATATGTAATTAATCTAAGAATGAAAACTATACACATATAGTTAATTAATAATATACAATTTCCATTTCCTCACAAAAATAACAAAATAGTGCTCTAGTGCACTACTTCAGGATGATACATTGATCTTTCCCAGATTACTACTTTATTACTTTTGCCTAAAGAAACGCATATCGATCAACTCTTCTTATAATCAAATCGTGAATGATACGTTAATAACAATATTCATAGCCTAGAACAATAGCCTCTGATGGCGATGATAGTGCTTATCGACATCACTTATTATATATCCCTTCCTAGTACATCCTTACCAAAAACTAAATCTTATCTTTGCAGCTTATTACCATTAGACAAATTATGTTATTCAAAGCGCTACTCATCGGAGGCTTGGTGTTTTACTTTTTCAGAATAGTAAGTAACTCTCCAAAGATAAAACAAGCACCCACCAAATCTAAAATCAAAACTAAGGGTGATCGAGATGATTATATAGACTACGAAGAAGTAGACTAAACAAATAATCAAAGGCTCGTCAATAGCCAGAACCAACATTAGACTCTATATAATAGAGCAAGACAACATATACTATGAAAGAAAATATATCAGATTGGATTATCGAGCGTAATCACCAGTACATCATACTCAATAAGCCTGCAGGGATACCTACTCAATCAGATAAAACTAATGACGCGGATCTATTGACTGCTATGCAGGCGTATGCCAAATCAGATTTAAAGCTCATCAATAGACTTGATAGACCAGTAAGTGGATGTGTGATATTAGCTAAATCTAAAAATGCTACAACTCACCTCAGCAACTCTGACAAGATAGTAAAGACTTACCTTGCTATTGTAGAACCTACCCTACCGAAAGAAAGCGATACTCTAGTAGCATACCTTACTAAAGGAAAGACGAATAAGGCGTATCTCAGCGAAGTAGAAAAAGAAGGCTATCGTAAAGCCGAAATGAGTTACAAGCTACTTCATACATTTGACAAGTATCAATTAGTAGAAATAGAATTACACTCTGGAAGATTTCATCAAATACGAGTGATGCTGGCACACCTTGGCTGTCCAGTGAAAGGTGATGTCAAGTATGGAGCGCGTAGGGCTAATAAGGACCGATCTATAGGATTGCACGCATGGAAGATAGCTCTAGACCATCCTGTACATGGCAAGATGGAGCATTATACATCTCCGCTTCCTAATAATGATACGATCTGGACATTGGCTGCTGATATTTTAAAATAAATAATACGTCATTAGAATGAAATACCTCAATCTGCTATTTTTTGCAATTCTTTTCTCATCCTGTGTTGATGATTTTAAAGAAGAGTATGAAGAAAGACGAATTCAAATCGTTGGCACTTGGGAAATCAACGAAACCAAGAAAACCGTTGTTCTTGGAGAGATCATCAATTCTGAACAGAACGTACATCTTATACAATTCAATTCAGACGGAACTGCCATTAAAACTATAGAGGAGACCATGCATATATTGACTTGGATCTATCAGCCTTCTCCTGAAAAAATAGCACTGAATGGTAATCCAAACTCTGCTAATCAAGGAATTGGCCTTTTGGCAGGAAATAATCATTTTGACATAATAGAAAATAATCCAACACATCAATCTTGGAATATCAATGGAAATGTTCAAGATGTGATTGACAGTAATATACATTCCTTTATTACTGTGGTAAACTGGGAACTGATCAAACAATAGGTTTCTCGTTCAAAAAAATATATACAAAAAATATAGTACTCAATCAATATGGAAGTGAAAAGAACAGACGTAAATGCCCTTGGAGAATTTGGCCTAATAGATCATCTTACTAAGACATTTAATAATACACAAGCGAGTACTATTAAAGGTGTAGGCGACGACGCTGCAGTAATGGAGTTTGGTAACTTACAGACGGTTATCTCGACAGATATGCTCGTGGAAGGTATTCACTTTGACTTAGCGTATACACCA
>CALKJD010000129.1 GCA_937995755.1 uncultured Saprospiraceae bacterium
GACAAATCTGATATACGTATGTATGTACAGCCCAAAGTAGAAGTACAACTTACCTTCGAAGACGAGACTATACCAACAAAGAGCATCAAATTCAATGATACTCTAGATCTCCATATACATAAACTTGCGCCACATATGGCTCACCAGGAGCAATCGCGTATACTCGACTTCCAGATAGAGAAAGCGAGACAATTTGTACAACACGCAGTAGATAGAAAACGCTATCAACTACTCATCATCCACGGCAAAGGGACTGGTGTACTCAAGGCTGAAACTTTAGAGATGCTCAAGGATTTCCATACCGTTAGATACACCTTTGACAAGAACGATGGTGGTGCTACGGAGATTTGGATTGATGTATAGGAATCACTCATTGAGATTATGCTATAAATGTCTTATCTTGACCACACTATGAGAAGTCTTTTCCATTATATGGTTGCATTATTAGCTATGTGCTTTGTCGCATTACCGATCTCAGCTCAGATGGCTGAACTGCGATCAGAAATTGATAAAATCATCAAGTATGATACGGAACTTACTATAGAGGACAACCCTGGATTTATCATTTCCATTATTGATCAAGATAGCACCTACCACCTTTCATATGGCAATAGCTATTCCGATAGTCCTTCTCCACCTACGCCACAAGATATTTATGAAGTGGGAAGCATTACTAAATCTTTTACAGCACTACTTACCCTAGCTTTAGAAGAGCGAGGCTACTTGAGTCTTAAAGACCCTGTCAACAATCATCTACATAGAAACCATCAAAATCCAAGACTTGAGCACATAACTGTTCATGATTTACTGGCCCATACCTCTGGATTGCCAAAACATCCAGATCTATTTGGTAGAAAAATGCTAGATGCTCAAAATCCATATAGTACTTATAACAAAGAAGATTTATTGAGCTTTTACAAGGGCTTTATTATTGAAAATGAAAGTACTTTTGAATATTCTCATACCAACTATGCACTATTAGAGGTCATCATTGAAAATGCTACAGGATCTAAATTTCATGATCTCGTGCAGAAATATATTAGTCGGCCTATGGGAATGAACCACACCTATACTTCTTGGGGAAAAGAATCGAAAGCTTCTATCACTCCTGGCTATGATAAGGCTAGCCGATTGACGGATCCTTGGGAGTATAAAAGTTTTGCCGCCTCCGAAGGAATAAAATCGACCTCAACAGATCTTTGTCGATATGTCAACTTTCATGTGAATACAGAAACTTCGGGTAGTTTAGTGTCAGCAATAACGAAGAGTCAAGAAATACAAATACCCAACAGTTTAAATAATGCAATATCAAGTGCTTATGGTTGGCAGGTATATACAAGAGACAAGGATGGATATCCAATATATACCTTTACAGGTCGCACCTCTGGCCATAATGCATTTATAGCTTATATCAAGGAAACTAAAACCGCCGTAATTATATTATCTAATAGTGTATTAGGTACAGAAGATCTTGGCTTACAAGTATTACGTATGGTTAACTATAACTGGAAACGAAAAGTATAAAGACTTTATGTCAAAAAAGAACAAACCTCAAGCGCTCTCATGGGATGCATTTCAATCTCTAGGAAATCCTGAGAATGCTCCTGAAATCCCTCAAGAAGAGAGCACTTCTAACGCTACCAATCGCGAGAAGCAACGTATTCGTGTATTCTTAGATAAGAAGCGACGTGGTGGCAAATCGGTTACGCTTATCACAGGATTAGATGAAACTGATGATTATATATCTGACCTAGGAAAAACATTAAAGAAAATGTGTGGCGTCGGTGGTAGTGCTAAGGATGGTGAAATCATTGTACAAGGTGATCATAGAGATAAAGTAATTCAATATCTCATCGATCAAGGCTATAAAGATTGTAAGAAAAGTGGCGGATAAAGATGTCACCATTTCCGTTCTATTATCCCTATTTAAATTTAATCTAGCTGTAAGGCGTATAGTCTACTTTTATCAAGAATATAAAGGACTCCGTGATTTTGGTCAATAGACAACCGAGTATCTAAGAAACTACAGTTATACGGCAATTCTGTCCAACTTTCTTTAGTCCCATTGATAATATTGAGTTTCTTTAATGCCAAATTGGTACTACTATAATAGTTATCTTCATATAGAACTCCTGCCTCATATCCATAGATAATATATCTGTGCTCCTTCCAAAGAATTGATAAATCTCTCAAGTCAATTAATTGAATATCTTGTCCATAGATTTTTAAGAGTATTACATCAGGCCCTACCTCTTCTAATATCGGTTTTTGATGCTGATACTGAGTCGATTCCAAAGCCATTGATCTTAGTACAGTTCCGCTATCTTTATCTAATAAGTAAAGTGAATCGGAAACTACAACTGCATAACTATCAGTATAGATGGCGCCAGGAAAAAACTTATCACTTAACGTTCTTTTTCTCATCCAATTCAAATCGACACTTTCGAGATCCTTACTAATAATTGTAACATCCAATTCATTACTAGGATACCATTTCTTAAATGCACATAAAAGGTGACCTGTAGATTGATCAATTTCAATAGAAACCAATTTTAAATTATGATTATTAGCACTTTCACTTTGATACAATACTCGCCTATCCAAGATTTGACCATTGCTAATATCGATACTCAACATCTCAAAAGTGATTGTTAAATTTTCAGCATTTCTGATTGGAATTAATAGATTTCCTTCTACATTTAGATGTGTCTCATCGAAATACATCTGCCCTTCAATTGATTTTTGCCAGATGAGAGTGTAGTCATCAGTATCATAGGCTGTTAATTGTTTAGATCCTGTAATTATGATTCGATCTTCAATAATTTCTGCATTATCAAAGTAATAGCTTTCAATCTCAGTATCAACATTTTTAATCATGTCACCAGTGAATCGATCCATGATTACAATAGATATGTGCTCACCAAAAGTATTTATGGCAACTAACTCATCTGCATTCACTAATATCTTAGAATCTAATTCTACGGTGGTAGTAGTATCACCTAGCGATGCTTTCCAAAGCAATGGATCTAATGATGAATCTGGATTTACTTGATTACAATAACTTCCTGATGGTTCTGGAATTAGATCTAAGAGATTTACTTCTACACAGGATGTAAATAGTAAGGAAAATAATATGAGTGATAGTACTGATTGAATTGGTTTCATCTTCTATAATTTAGAAAACAAATATCACTACTTAAAAGACCATGTTTAGGAAAACAGCTAATTGCAAATTCCCATTTAAGGAATTCAGGGCATTTATAATTCTAGATCCAATTGCCAAGCCTTCAGTAGATTAAGACCATTCTGCGAAACGCCACTGAGCTTGGGACTATGAAACCTGGACGCTTCATCATAAAATAAAAAGATCACTGGCGCCTCATCTACTAATATCCGATCCATTGCGTGATACAATTTGTATCGCTTAGCCACATCGGCCTCTTTGATTGATTGCTCGTAGAGATCATCAAAAGACGGATTACTAAATCTGGTATAGTTAGGTGGCGCAGGATTCTGACTATAATACATACAGAGGAAACTCTCTGCATCTGGATAATCTGCAATCCAACTGGCTCTAAAGAAGGGAATTGAGCCCTTACGCATACCATCTCTAAGGATGGCTGATTCCAATACCTCAATCGTTACTTCTAATCCGATCTTTTGCAACTGTCTAGCAACGAAGGTCGTGATATCTAAGTAATCTTTGTTGGTATACAGCTCTATGCTTTCGAGGCCTTCACCGTCAGGATATCCAGCATCTGCTAATAGCGACTTTGCCTTCTGCAAATTGTATTCATATCCAGGTACCGCTTCCTTATTATGAGAAGGTAATCCTGTAGGTACAAATCCACTATCTGCTGGTCGTCCAACATTGTTTCTTAGCGCCGTGAGCATGAGTTTGCGATCTATGGCATAGTTCATCGCTTGTCGAACCTCTTTGATACGCAAAGGACTATTAGGGCCACAAGCATCTAAATTAATTCCAAGATATTCTGAATTGAGATATGGAGACTTTGATAGTTTAAGTTGATCCTCTTTCTCTGGAAGGAGTATTCCATCCTTATCTAATAACTCATTTATAAAAGAAGATTCTAATCCATTGACAAAATCAATATTACCATTTAACAACTCTAACATGGCGATCTTCTTATCTGCCATGAAACTGGTTTTGATTCCTTCTAACCTAGATGGGCCCTTGAAATAATTATCGTTTCTATTGAGAAATAAAGCTTGATTAGCAATCCATTTTTTGAATTTGAATGCTCCAGTTCCGACAGGCTTTTGAGCAAATTCGCTGCCATAATACTCCACACATTCCTGAGGAACTACTGCACAATACTGCATTGTCAATATTCCCAACATTGGAATAAATGGCTTACTCAGATGTAACACAAAAGTTGTATCGTCAACCGCCTCAAATGGCCTATCTGCCCTGATCTTATCCGTAAACAACCATGAACCAGGAGAACTGATTTTTGGATCCACCAATCTAGTTAAGCTATATTCAAAGTCTGAAGCCAATACCTTTCTACCCTCTTTCCCAAAACATACATTTTCATGAAAAAATACATCTTCCTTCAGATGAAATGTATAGTCTAGTCCATCTTCTGAAATCTCCCAACTCTTTGCGATTGCAGGACTCACATTTAACGAATCATCTAACTCTACTAAACCATCAAATATGTGCAATACTGACCAGATATTATTTTGACTCTTAGCAAATGCAGGATCTAGAGAAGTGATATGATTGGGTTGATTATATCGTAAGACTTTGTGCTCTCGTACTTGCTTAGATCCACAAGCAAGTAATGTGATCATCGTAACAGCAATAAGTACAGTGGTCCTGAGCATAAAATGTAATAAATGTTCAATGTATTTCGGCTCAAGATAATCAATAAGGCAAGAAGATAAGCAATGATCTATTGCTGTGTTTTAGCTTAATGATTCAAGTATCCCTCTAATAAAGACTTGATCGCTTCCTTTGTAGACGCGTCAACTTGATCATCCACTAATACTTCACCAATACTCGATATAGGAAGCTTAGTCGGATACACATGCATACCTAAGTAATGAAGTAACCCTGTCAGATGCTCTAGTCCACGGAGGTTGCCTGCTCGTCCAGAAGCAACACCTATCAATGCACCAGACTTCCCTTTGAAATTCTCTGCATACTTACGTACACTCATAGCATCAATAAACATCTTCAGCACTCCAGCGAAGCTACCATTATACTCTGGACTAAGGATAATCATTTGCTTTGCCGGCAATATGTATTCCTCCTGTATGGCTACAATCTCATCTGGCATAAGGTCTCCAGTATACATCTGTTCATGTAATATACTATGAGGGACATCTTCTAAAGATAGAAATTTCACTTCCTCGTTGGTCATACCTTTAGCAGTTTCTAATACATACTCTGCTACTTTTCGAGTGTTGCTTCCTGATCTGTTGGTTCCTGATAGTATAAGTATCATATGTTTGATGTTTGTGTGAATAAAAGTAACGTTTCTACTGAGTATTGGTTGAGGATGATAGCTATAATTGCAAATCAAGGATATTTTTGATGACATAGTAGATTATGACTCAAACCATAAGAGATGGGACTTGATCTAATTAGCACCTTGAAACACATGATAAATTCCTTTAATATGAAACTTAAAGGCCAAACAAAACATTCCCATAGAGTAATTGCTGATATCAAGGCTAAAGAATTAACTTTGCGGCGCAAGAAAACTACGTAATACTATAATCACTATATGGGTAAAGTAATAGCAATAGCCAATCAGAAAGGAGGAGTTGGAAAAACTACTACAGCTATCAATTTAGCTGCAGCCGTAGCTGTACTGGGCAAAAAGGTACTTATCATTGACTCAGATCCTCAAGCTAATGCTACTTCTGGTGTAGGTGTATTTACTGAGGAGGATCAATTAGACATATATGATCTCATAGTACATGGTGAAAACCCAAAGGATGCCATCATAAAGACAGAAACCCCAAACTTAGATATTATCCCTGCATCAATTGATCTTGTTGGTGCGGATCTAGAGCTTGCAAGTGTATTGCAGCGTGAATTTAGAATGAAGAAAGTAGTAGATGCAGTAAGAGATCTTTACGACTATATATTTATCGATTGCCTTCCCTCTTTAGGTTTGATCACAATCAATGCCTTGACCGCTGCGGACTCTGTACTTGTCCCTGTCCAATGTGAGTTTTTCTCTCTGGAAGGATATGGAAAGCTTAAGAATACAATATCTCTCATCCAAAACAGCATCAACCCTGATCTCAAGATCGAAGGTGTCGTGCTTACTATGTACGATAAAAGGCTACGTATGGCAAAGCTAGTTGTTAGCGAAGTAAGAGAGCATGTTACCGATCATGTCTTTGACACATTGATTCATCGCAACTCCAAAGTAGGAGAAGCACCGAGTATGGGTCAACCGGTAATAGTATATGATGCAGCCAGCAAAGGGGCCGTAAATTTCATGAATCTAGCTGCAGAGTTTCTACAACTCAACGAATCCCACTAATTATTAATATTTTTACGATATGGCAAAGAAGAAAGAACTATCAAGAGGAATACGTGCGCTTTTATCCAATATAGAGGACAAGTCACCTATACCACAGACTAAAGAAATCGTAAAAGAACTCTCTAGCAATATCGCCGAGATATCGTTAGAAGATATAGAGATCAATCCGTTTCAGCCAAGAACAGAATTTGATCCAGAGGAACTCATGAATCTTGCTAAATCGATCAGAACATACGGTCTTATTCAGCCTATTACAGTAAGATCTTTAGGTGGCAACAAATTTCAATTGATCTCTGGAGAGCGTAGATTACGTGCTTCTAAGATGGCTGGACTTAGTGCCGTACCTGCATACATCAGAATCGCAGATGATCAAGGTATGCTAGAGATGGCTCTTGTAGAAAACATCCAAAGAGCAGAGCTCAATGCAGTAGAAGTAGCTATATCTTACCAAAGACTTATAGACGAATGTAGCCTTACTCACGAAGAGTTATCTAGCCGTGTGGGAAAGAATAGAAGTACTATTACCAACTATATCAGATTACTAAAACTACCTCCTGTAATACAAGCTGGAGTAAAGAAAGATCAGATTAGCATGGGCCATGCACGAGCGTTGGCAGGAGTAGACAATGTATCATTACAGCTTACCTATTTTCATCGTACAGTAGAGGATAAATTATCTGTACGTGCCCTTGAGCAACTCATCAGAGGTGGAGGTTCTACAAGCCAAGGAAGTAGCTCATCATCTAGTTCATCTGCAGGCAGTTCATTACCCTCAGAGGTGGTAGAGATACGTGACGAATTGAGTGATCAATTTGGCACTAAGGTGGAAATAAAGAGAGACACAAAAGGTAAAGGTCAGTTCGTCATTAAATTTAGTAACGACTCTGACTTCAATAGAATTCTAGATATTCTTCAAGAAGATTAATTCTGAACTTGCTATTTCTACTAAAGAATTACCTGTATTGATTTCGAAGATTTGGTTATACTTCAATGCTATATATAATGATAATAGCATTGTAAATTATGCCAATTTCGATATCAAAGCCAATTTACTTGTCTTTTAATATAGCTTCTATTTGTGCTCTATCGGCATCATCGGCCACATTTAATAATCTTTCATCTTTAGGCAACTCAATAAGGTGTGATCCTGCATGATTAAGTAGCTCTTGGAGAGTTATTTTACCTTCCATCACATCAGTAACCATCAATTCCAATAACGCTTTTTCAAATATCGCTGGAAATGGCTCAATATAAGGTGTACCATTTTGACGGAAACAAACTATAGTATCTTCCTCTTGGTAAGTATCAACTAACTGTTGCAATATAGCTGCATCTATAAGAGGCATATCACTTGGCACTAACAAGGCGGCTTCCACATTTTCATCATTCAACAATGATATGATGGCATGTATCGCACCTTTCCCTTCATATAATTCTCCAAGTATTTTATACTCACACTCATTCTCAGACTCTGATCTCTCAGTGATATAGGCATCTAATCCCATACTAGATAACACACTAGCGGTATGAAGCTCTTGTGGCTTCTTATAGTAAGATTCGGCTATTCTATTTTCACCATTTCCTGCTAGTACTATTCCTATTAATTTCTTCATGCTATCGCTTGTTATGAATATTCAATCACCTTCTGACTAAATACTTGATCTTGGACTTTTAGAATGTTCCTTTGACACTGATACTTGGTATGATTGGCAGCTGATCTTCTCTTTCGTACTCTACTCTATCAAAAAAGAAAATATTATCTCTATTGTAAGCATTGGTCACTGCAGCAGTTATCTCTAAACCGAATCTATTTGATACTTCTAATTTCTTCTTTACAGAAAGATCCAATCTATGGTAGAATGGTAATCTACCACCATTACGATCTTCTGAGTATATGATTCCTAAATCATCAGGATTAGAAGTAACTACATCTGTATCTACTCCACCTAATAAACTTATAAAATTATAGAATCCTTGAGTCTGAGTAAAAGGAAAGCCAGATCCTAAATTCCATCTTGCACTGAACTGCCATGTACCTGCTTCATCCACATCTATAGTCGCAAGTAAATTAGAATTGTGCCTTCTGTCAAATACTGTAGGATACTCTTGCTCCCCATCGTAACGGTTAACATATCCATGAGAATACGTAGCATAGAAGTATGCTCTAGGTAATGTATACTTAGCTGTAAAATCTATACCATACGCATCTCCAGTCTCTACCGCATAATTAGGATCTGTTACATCTGTTTTATTTCTATTTAATACTATTAACTGAGGAAAGTCCTTAAAGTAACCTTCTACGTTTACTTCAAAATTTTCTGTAAAGTTGTATTCAAAGCCTGCTATCAAGTGGCTACTCTTTTGCAATTTATCTTCAAGCCTTTCGCCATCAAGACCAAATACCTGAGACTCTGGCCCTGTCAAGAATCCAGAAAAGAGATTTACTACATCACGCTCATTCGAAGTAGATAATATGTTCTGCGTGTACATTCCGGCTGCAGCCTTAAATCTTAGATTATCCGTGATATTATACTTTAAGCCCAACCTAGGTTCGATACTTAAGTTACTCTGCGAAGCGTAATAGTGAAATCTTATAGAAGGTTGGAAAATCACCTTGTTAGAGAAGTTTTGCTTAAACTTAAAATAAGTAGCTAACTCTGTCGTATTCTGAGTATTATCAATTTTTATGTTAAAAGGATTAGTAAATTCAAATTCGGTCCGTACAGATCTGATCTCTAGACCATAATTAAATTCGCTGCTAGATCCGAAGAACGTAAAATCAAACGCTCCTAGTATCTCTCTAATATTAGAAGTACGAGGATCATTATCTTCAAGTAAACTGATTCCATAATTAGAAACTCCCAATGTACCTCCCATCACTAGATTACTCTTAGCAGGGATCAATCTGAAATTTAATCCACCACCATTATTTGTCCAACTAATATTAGCTAACGACGGATTGTTATAATCATCTGTAAAGTTGAATCCGAAGAAATTAAAATTGCTTCCTGTACTTGTGTTGATAGATATCTTACCATAAGTATCTCTGAAATCAAATGGAAACCCTTCTTCAGGATCATCTAATGCATATTCATATAATGTTGGCGAAGTCTTATTGATTAGCGACTTCTTAGATGTCAATATAAATGATGCACTATTACCACTATTTTCATCAAACTTGGCTAATGGTCCTTCTAAAACAACTTTGGCTAAGAATGGACTAACAGATATAGATCCTCCAAGTTCTTTCTTATTTCCATCTCTCGTCTGAATATCTACTACAGCAGATACACGTCCACCATGCTCAGCACTAAAGCCCCCAGAGAGTACATCAACATTTTTAATGATATCTGTTTCGAATATAGAGAAGAACCCAATCGAGTGAAATGGATTATAAATAGTCAATCCATCTAATAAAATCTTATTCTGCACAGGTGATCCACCTCTAATGTAGATCTGCCCACCTTGATCTCCTGTAGATACTACTCCTGGTAGGATCTGTAAGTATTGAGCTATATCTGGCTCTCCACCTGCCGATGGCAACGCTTGTATTTCTCTTGGTGATATACTCACTGTACTCACTTGCACCTCAGATCTTGATCTTTCTCTACGAGCACTGATATTTACAGATTGAAGCTTTACAGAATTTTCAGTCATATAGAGGTTCTTATTCTCTATTCGATTGTTTTTGATCACAACTGCTGTTTGCACCGTATCAAATCCTATAAAGGAAGCAATCAAAATATATTCACCCACAGGAACATCCGTCAAAGTGAAAAATCCATTTATATCCGTATTCGTACCTGTAGTCGTGCCTTCTAAATAGACATTGGCATAAATCACGGCCTCTCCAGATTCCTTGTCAAATATATTACCACGCACTGTACCCTTCTGGGCAGACATAGTTGCAATGAATAAAAAACTACAAACTATAAAATAGAAACACTTCATATTACTCTTTTATCGTAATGACCTTGAGGCCATATTGAATTATTAATGGTCGGCAAATGTAAGTATATAGGTCTGCGTAATTTGTCGCCTTTAGTATCAGTTGGCAGTTCTCACTTTTATGAGTATTTGTATCTCATTACACGCATCAGCGCTAATCTCTGATGATTACCAATTACCCAGGATATGCCTACAGAAAGCTACTTCTTCTTATTGTAGCTATCTTTTAAACTTACGGTCAAGTTGAAGACTCGCTTATCGTCTGTACTATCACGATCTACTGTGTAATAGCCTTTACGCATAAACTGAAACTTCGCTCCTTCTTTAGCCGCCGTTAGTGCAGGCTCCATTAATGCTTTATCGTTAACCACAAGAGACTCTTTGTTATAAAATTCTAAGAAGTCCTTGTCTTCGTGTGATGTTGGAGTAGGATCCGTATATAAGTGATCATAGTTTCTCACTTCACATGACACAGCCTTTTCTGCTGACACCCAATGAATTGTTCCCTTGGACTTAATACCTGAATTATCTTCACCACTCTTTGTATTATCATAGTATGAAGCGTATACCGTTTCTAGGTTACCATCTGCATCGTATTCCGCTCTTTCACAGTTAACGATATAGGCAAACTTCAACCTTACATTACGTCCTGGACTCAACCTGTAATATTTCTTCGGTGCATCTTCCATAAAGTCATCACGCTCTATATACAACTCCCTTCCAAATGGCATCTCTCTGTATCTTGGCTCCTCGTCTTCTGGATTATTAAGTGCTCTCAAAGATTCTTCTTGACCTTCTGGGTAATTCGTAATCACCAGCTTTACTGGATCTAGTACTACCATTACTCTATCTGCTACCTTATTGAGTTCATCTCGAACACAAGACTCTAGTAAGTTTATTTCTATAAGATTATCTCTCTTAGCTACACCTACCTTATCACAAAATGTACGAATCGCAGCTGCAGGATATCCTTTACGACGAAGTGCCGATAAAGTACTCATTCGAGGATCATCCCAACCAGTGACAAGATTCTCCTCTACTAGACGCAATAATCTTCGTTTACTTGTAATCATATACTCGACATTCATACGTGCAAATTCGATCTGTCTACTAGGAAATATTTCTAGCTTCTCGATCATCCAGTCGTATAATGGCCTATGATGTATAAACTCTAAACTACATAATGAGTGAGTGATATTCTCGATACTATCTGACTGACCATGCGCAAAATCATACATCGGATAGATACACCAATCGTCTCCTGTTCTGTGGTGGTGCGCATGCTTAATACGGTAAATCACAGGATCACGCATATGCATATTAGGGCTAGACATATCTATCTTAGCTCTAAGCACTCTGGCACCATCTTCAAATTCTCCAGCTTTCATTTTAGTAAATAACTCAAGATTCTCCTCTACACTTCGTTCTCTATATGGACTATTGATTCCTGGCTTAGTAGGTATACCCTTCTGCTCCGAGATCTCTTCTACCGTTGAGTCATCTACATATGCATTACCATCCTGGATTAGCTTCAGGGCAAAACCATATAAGGTATCGAAGTAATCAGATGTATAATATGCTTCATTATCCCACTCATATCCTAACCAAGAAATATCTCTTTTAATCGCATCTACATACTCCGTTTTCTCATTCGTCGGATTAGTATCATCAAATCTAAGATTCGCTTTACCTCCGTACTTCTTCGCCATTTCAAAATTGATACAGATCGCTTTTGCATGACCGATATGAAGATATCCATTCGGCTCAGGAGGAAAACGCGTATGCACAGTTCCTTGATGTTTGCCAGACTTGATATCCTCTTCGATGATCTCCTCTATAAAGTTTAATGCTTCGTATTTTTCTTCACTCATTATGTATTGCTTTTCGCTTTATGCGTATTTCTTAATTTGCTTTTATCATTTATATCAACTTCTTTCTCCGATCTTCAAACATCTTATTTTGCTTTTCGCTTAAATGCGTGTTTGCTAATTTGCTTTTCGTTCGTTATTCCGTCGATCTGCTTCCATCGACGATTTCCACTCCGTGATAAAAGTCTCTGACCTCTTATTGATTCCTCGCAAGAAACATGTCGCTCTCAAAGTCTCGAAGCGAAGCGACTCTCGATTCTCGAAGTGAGGTACGAACGTCTCTCGCAGTCCATGTATTTTCTGCGAAAGCCACATTCCATCTGCGACAACGCACGTTTACTTCATAAGCCGTTGCTGGTCATAGCGACGCAGGAGCGACTCTCCTTTACATCCGTTCCGGCATCTCTATACCTAACATCGCCATGGCATCCTTTAATACTACAGCCACTGTTCTAGATAGTTGCAATCTAAAGCATTTTGCCGCTTCACTTTCTGCCTTTAGGATTCGTACATCATGATAAAACTTATGATAATCCTTACCCAAGTCATATGCATAATTGGCGATCATAGATGGATCTAAATTTTCCGCTGCAGCAGCTAACGTATCTTTAAATTCCCCTAAGGATCTCATCAAGCTCTTTTCCATCGGCTCTAACGTTTCATATGCTGAGTAGTCACTTTCTGTATAATCAGCTGACTTACGGAGTATCGATTGTACACGTACATATGCATTCTGTATATACGGTCCTGTTTGTCCTTGCATGTCTACTGACTCTGCAGGGTTGAATGTCATCCGCTTCTGAGGATTCACCTTGATGATGAAATACTTCAATGCAGATAATCCAATTTTGCGTAATGTATCTGCTTGCTCTTCAGCAGTAAGTTCGTCTATTTCTCCTCTTTCATCGTTAGCTTTCTTGGCTTCTGCGATGACTTCTTGCACTAGATCATCTGCGTCTACTACGGTGCCTTCACGTGATTTCATTCTCCCCTCCGGTAGATCGACCATACCATAAGATAAGTGATGTAGATCGTCAGCATAAGGCTCACCTAACATGCCAAGTATCGTAAATAATACCTTGAAGTGATAGTTTTGTTCATCACCTACTACATATACCATCTTATCGATACCAAAGTCAGCATATCGCTGCATTGCCGTACCAATATCTTGAGTCATATATACTGCCGTCCCATCGCTACGAAGGACTATTTTCTCATCCATCTTATGCGCTTCGAGATCAACCCAAGCACTTCCGTCATCTTTTTTGAAAAATACTCCTGACTTCAATCCTTTCTCAACCACTTCCTTACCGAGTAAGTAGGTATCAGATTCGTAATACAATTTATCAAAAGTGACTCCTAAAGCCTTATATGTTGTTTCAAAACCATCATACACCCAGCCATTCATTTGTTTCCAAAGGGCTACAGTATCTGCCTCTCCAGCTTCCCACTGACGAAGCATCTCTTTGGCATCTCTTCCTAAAATAGAGTATTCGTTGAAATAGTCATTCTTATATGCTTTGAAAAACTCATCTGCAGATTGTCCCTCTTTTGCCTTCTCAGCTAGGACAGTTGCTGCCTCTGCAGTAGTTTGCCATGTAGCATATTCTGCTTTCAATTCCTTATCAAAGCGTACATAATACTGACCTACGAAATGATCTCCTTTGATACCTGTACTCTCAGGAGTAGCACCTTCGCCATATCTCTGCCAAGCTAACATGCTTTTACATACTGCGATACCTCTATCATTGATAATCTGTGTATTGATCACTTCATATCCTGCGGCCTTGAGGATCTGACTACTCGCCCATCCCAACAGTATATTACGGATATGTCCGAGGTGTAGCGGCTTATTAGTATTAGGTGAAGAAAACTCTACCATCACTTTCTTACCATTAGCAGGAAGTGTAGTGAGTTGATCATCTGAAGCATAAGCACCAAGCGTCTGCTTCCATTGCTGATCCGCGATACTTAGATTGACAAACCCAGCTACTACGTTAAAGGCAGATATCTCATCCATCTCATCCACTATCGCTTGCCCCAATTCAGCACCCAACACTGCAGGACTCATCTTGAGCCTCTTTACATATGGGAATATGACGATCGTATAATCACCCTCAAACTCTTTCTTGGTGAGGTTTAGTAAGATATCTGATGCCTTGATATCTATCTCGTACTTCGTACTGATGATTTTGGCTACAGATTCCTTGATTTGCTCTTTGATGTGTGTACTCATTGCTACTGCTCTAAATTAAGGCGCAAAGGTAACTAATTAGATTGTACTCTTTTGGATAGATTCCAGCGGAATTCTTGAGGAATTAAGCATCTATCTCAATTACCACTTTAAGCATTAATTGTACCTCAAGTAATTCATTCACCTAACTATCGCTTCAATTAAACGATTAATCTTAACGTGCTAAAACAACTTTCTTAGTAATGAATAACTTCGATATCTCCTCTTCAATTAATATAAAATAAACTCCATTACTGAATTTTGTCAGATCTAAAGTATCATCAACCAGGGTAACTGGAATTTTTTTTCCAAACATATCGACAACCATCAAATTTATATTTATATTCTTCAGATTTTCCAATCGAAATATTCCAGTTGATGGATTAGGAAATACCTTTATCGATGCTATAGTTGTTTCATTCAAATTAGTGATAAAATCTAGGCCATCACAATTTTCATCTACATTATTATTTGGAATTTCAATAGCATCTGGATTAATTTCTGCATTCTCATCGTCACAATCTATATCTGAATTGAAACCGTCCGAATCTAAATCAATTACGAGTATTTCTCCGTCGCAATTTTCGTCGACCTCATTATTAACTATCTCAAGTGCATCTGGATTAATCGATGAGTCTTCGTCATTACAATCTTCTTCATAAGAAAAACCATCATCATCTTGATCAATTACTATCGAGGCACAATACGTTTCTATCCCAACGGTATTTAAGCAGCTAGGTCCATTATTATTTAAAATTAAGTTCTTCGTTTCATCTTGATGAACAATGCATAGTATTTCAACATTGCAATTGAATAGTTTATTATTGTTTCGGATAATTAAATCATTTTCATTTTGGTTGATTGAATTTAAGAATCGACTACTTAAGCTATCTAAATTGGATACATCAATCAAGAGATCATTACCTTCTAAAACAAGATTTCCTCCGACACTATCGATTTTAGTTAAATTAAAAGATTCTAAGTTATCTAAATTAATTACTCGAAAATTACCAGCAACTCTTTGCAATGATGTCAATGAAAGGGTTTCTACCTCATTTAAATTATTTAAAATTAAATCCCCATTTATTTCCTTCAACAATCTTAATGCCCAAGTGCTCACCAAGGTAGGAAAGTTAACTAATTCAATCTTACCACCAACGTAATTAAGATTAGTGTTAGCATTACCTAATTTTGATGCCGTCACAAAGTCATGTAAAACCAAATCTCCACTTATTGACTCGTACCTACTAAGATTGATATCACCATTGATAGGATTTCCTTTAACAACTAAATCTCCGTTAATTACATTTCCAACATCACCAAATAACTCAGCAAGTTGCTTATTATCGACAATATTAATATTTGAACCAATTCCTTTCTCTGGATGTAAGTGTTCCAATGTTAGAAGAGAGTCATTTTCAGTAATCGTAACTGATCCTGAAATATAACTTAAATTCTCTAAGCCGACTAAAGATTTAAGAGAACTATTCCCTGTTAATAAAAAATCACCCTCAATTTCTAGTACTGAAAGAAGTGGACTTAGATCTGTAATGTCACTCCCTAAAGAACCCTCGCAATCACCAATACAAATATTCCCTTTAATATAATTACAACCGTCCATAGTTCCAAAAAAAGAATCTAGCCCAGATTGTGATGTAAAAATTAAATCATCCACACTACAATAATCAACTTCAGAAACGATTCTAATATTATCCAAATAAAAAGCATTTGGTTTCGAAGAGTCAACGTGATTGGAAGTCCAAAATCTAAGATTAGCTGATTCAAAATTATCGAACTCAAATAACTCTACACGCTTAGTTTTCCATTGTGATGAATCTGGAACAAAGAACTCTGTAGTATTTGAAGGTGCTGTTTGGATATCATCACAAGAAAACTGTTCTACTTGAGTAAACGAATTGTGCGTAATAGAACAAGGATTATTACTAATACCAAGTTCTAGGCATCTATGATTTGGATTAGTTGCTGATGAAACATCAAAATATAGTGCTGGAAGTTTGATTTTTGACAAGTCCAAATTGTTATAAAATAAAAATCCGAAATTATAATTATTAATATTGTTAACCACACCAGCATCAATCTCACTCCAATCCCAATTCCATTGATCAACAATTAACGCAGTTTCAGATTGTCCAAATCCTCCTATTGGATCTAATTGACCAAGATTTGCCGCGGTTACCTTTTTAAATGCAAGGTCAGTTCGGGTCCTGACCATAAAATCTCCTACATCATGTGGATCAGAAGATAAATTTTCAAATCCTTCATTTACTATTGGCAATACTCCTGAAACTAAATATCGTTTCGGTCCATTGACTTTATTTAAAATTGAAGTTTCCGGTGGAATTACTGGAGTATCAACCAAATATTTGACATCCGTATCAATATAATGTCTCCCT
>CALKJD010000130.1 GCA_937995755.1 uncultured Saprospiraceae bacterium
AGAGGTTGCCTCTGCGCCAAATAGACTATCCGTCTGTAGTTTTTTCAAAAGTGCTTCTCCCTCTTTAATTTGCCCTATTTTAAAATAACAAATCGCAGAATAAAAGGAAGCTACTTCAGCATATATATCTACTATAAGCGATGGCATTCCATCATTCTCTCCAAAGACTAATCGATAGCTCTTCGTATCCGTTTTAAGCAATGGTAATCTACGATCGTATGCGATTGCGATCTTATCTTTAATCCAAGCGGAGTCAACATTCGAGCCACCATTGTGATGTAATAGTTTAATTCGGATTGGTGAATGCGGATCGTATAATCCTACGCCAATTACTTTGTTCGACTTCTTACCATAGATGATCGCGATATCTCCAGCGCTACCCTCTTTACTGAGTTTAGTGATGGCCTTATCAAAAATCCACGGATGCCCAGAACGCACAGAGCGTTCTCCTGCTTTGGATAATTTGATGGCTAATCTTTGGGCGGTGTCTGACATAGTACAAAAGTAGGATATTGTTTTAAGTTAAAGACCAAGTATCCTGTCCAAGTTAAAAACTAAAAACAGACTACTTCAACAGGTAATACTATATAAAATCTATAAAACAAAAAGAGGACGCTCTATAGTAAAGAACGTCCTCTCAATTATTTCAAAAGTATATTATTTATTACTCTTCTTCTCCAGTAATATCGTCTAGCTTGTCTGCGACTACTTCACCGAGATCTTTGGCAGCGTCTACTACTTCATCGATCATACCTGTAAGTGCCCCCATGAAGCCTCCAGCTTTAGATGCTGTTTTAGTATCAGACTTATCATCTTTACTATCAGTCATCGAATCTTTCACGTCGTTTACCTTATCTTCTACTTCTTCCGCTACTTTGGCACCTGCCTCTTTCATTTTATCTACCGCATCTTCTACAGTAGAAGAGACTTTATCCATAAATGACTTTGCTTTATCGCCTACTTTTTCCTCTTCCATCTTATCTTCTACTGCATCTACTACAGACTCTCCAGCATCTTTCACTTTTTCTATTGTGTCTGATACCGCATCTTTTAATGAGTCTAAGATAGATCCAGATCCTTCTCCACCTTTTTCATTATCAGATAGATTGGCTCTTACTTCATCCACTTTGTCTTCTACCTTATCAGATACTACAGTCGATATCGCCTTTACTGTATCAGTAACATTCTCTAATGCTTCGCCCATCGAAGCAGTGATAGCTCCTAGTAGAGATTCCTCTTTGGCTTCTTCTTTCTTAGGCGCTTCCTTCTTTGTGTCTTCCTTCTTTGCTTCTGCCTTTGGAGCTTCCGCAGTAAGTAGTTCTTCTACTTTTTCACCAGTTGACTTTGGAGCTTCTTTCTCTGCTCTTTTCTTTTTAGTAGCAGCGATGACATCTGCAGCCTTCTTAAGTTCTGCTTCTTCCTCTGGTGTTCTATTAGATTGTTTAGCAGCTATTTCTTCTTGAATCTTAGCTTTCAGTTCATTCGCTACTTCTTTTGATTTCGCCTTTTCTGCTCTTGCTGCTTCCTTCACTTTTTCGCGTTCCATACGCTGTTCTAGCTCCACTTTAGTCTTGAGCATATCATCTAGTTTTACTTGCTTAGAGTTGATACGTTCATCTATCATTACAAGTTTAGCCTGTCTGATCTGCGCTTCTAATTGACCATCCGTTGTATTAATTCTTTTGGTTTGGAAATTTTTCTCTTGCGTATCTTTTTTAATAGACCCTTGCATTCTGTTGATAGCAGATATTAGACCATTATATCTTCCTTCCAATCTACTTGCTCCAGAGTTATTTCCTTCTCCGCTAGCACCAAATCTCTTTTCCTTTACTGCTTTAAATGACTTATCTATTTTCTTCCAGATGTCATTACGATCATCTCTTGTAAAGGCTGCATCCTTCACCTTAGCCTGTAGCTTCTTTAGCTCTTCAAATATTGGCTTTAGCCCTAGGCCTTTTTCTATTTTTTCATCGATAGCGGCGAGCTTTTCTTTAAACTCTTTGACTACCATTTTTGATTGTTTTTTAAATTCAGTGTCAGCCGTTTTTTTCATTGCCTTCATCGAATCAAAGAGCTCGTTTGTCTTTGCTCTTAGTTTGCCAGCATGCTCGCGAAACAAGTTTTTATCTTGAACTTGATTTTGCACCTTAGTCCAAAAAGATTTTAACTCTTCCCATAGAGCACCATCAAAATCGGTAAGTGTTTCTACTTTCTCCTTAAAGTCATCTACTTCACCATTATACATTTCGTATAACTTAGAAGATAACACTACGAAATGCCACTCTGCCTTAGCACGAGAGATCACATCTGTCCTTTCCACTTTGATATCATCAGGCAATAAGCCTTCAGCTACAGACAGCTCTCTTATGATCTCTACTTTTTCTGCTGGCCAGTTCATCTCTTTACCTTCTCTCCAACTGTCCATCATCATCTTATATACCTCTTCCGTAGCTGCTGCTTCCGGTATCTTGTGTATAAGTACTTTGTTTTCTTTGTCTACGAGTTCTACTCCTATTAATAATTTCTCGTCTGCTTCGTTTGCTCCCCAGAGCACAATCTTTGTCTTCATAATACTACTTAATTTCCTGTAAGGTGTGGCGTCTGTCGCCTTTCTCTTATTACTAATGTTCTGTGTTCGACTGATTATTTCAATATAGATAATCAGCGTTAATTTCGTGCCCTCATCTAAATTGGGCAATACTTAAATATTCAATACAAATATGAGTCCATAAGCGACCATATCTATTTTCTAAAGAATGCAAATGTATGATATGTTCTTCAAAAATGCTTTTCATATATACATTAGTGACAAATCTTATACCTAGATCAATACTATACTTATAAGTCTTCCAAAGATTACAGTTTACCGCACTTAAGAATAATTGATTTTTAAACCTTGAGTATATTTTAGGTATATTGCTACAACTTAATCAAAATATTGCCACTTCTGGCAAACGCAGCTATCTACAAAGATCTGCTGTCTTACTTTTCAGTATTAACCAAATCTTATAACTATGAAAAACGTTTTACTAACATTCATCTGTTTATTTCAGGTGTTATTATTTACTAAGCTCAATGCTCAAACTGTTATGGGAACGGTTACTGACAACCAAGGGCTCACATTAATTGGTGCCAATGTATTAGAAGAGGGAACATTAAACGGTGTCATTACAGATACCGATGGAAATTTCCAATTGAATGTATCATCATTACCCGTCGACATTGTAATATCTTATACCGGATTTACATCACAAACGATTACCGCATCTGGAGAAAAGATTACTGTTGCTTTACAAGAAGGAACCGCATTAGGTGAGATCGTGGTAACAGGAACAAGAGCATTTGGCAGAACAAATACGGATTCGCCAGTACCTGTAGACGTAATCGATGTATCCAAAATCATCTCAAGAGGTGGGCAAGTATCAGTAAACGAAATATTAAACGTTGCAGCGCCATCATTTACGTCACAAAGCCAAACTGTAGCAGATGGTACTGACCACATAGATCCTGCTAGTCTAAGAGGACTTGGCCCAGATCAAGTACTCGTATTGATTAACGGTAAACGAAGACACAATACTTCATTACTCAACATTAATGGTACTGTAGGTGCAGGTTCTGTAGGTACAGATATGAATGCTATACCTGCAGCGGCCATCAAAAGAATAGAAGTCCTTAGAGATGGTGCTGCTGCACAGTACGGATCGGATGCTATAGCAGGAGTAATCAATATTGTTCTCAAGGAAAAAACAGATGGCCTTGAATTAGGAATTACTTCTGGCGCAAATATGAGTAGCCTTGGTAATCATCAAGAAGGTGGTATAGATGGTGAAAAAGTACAGGTAGATGCAAGTTATGGTCTACCCATAGGTACTCAAGGTGGATATATAAACCTTACAGGATCTATAGGTACAAGAAATCCTGCATTAAGAAATGCGACTAATCTGGAGAAATTATTTGACATAGATAACTCAGCAGAAAGAGTATACCTTGCAAATAATCCAACTAGCACGGTTGCAGATATGACGGCAAGTGACTATGCTGGGAGTATCGCAAGTTTACCTCAAAACTTTATTGATGCCGCTGCAAATGAAGATTATAATGCTCTTGACGATTTAGAATTAGCAGCAAGAGGTCAGACAAGAAGTGACTACAGATTCAAAGTAGGAACAGCAAAACTTCGCGAAGGGAAAGCATTTTTAAATATGTCTATTCCAATAAGCGAAACATCAGAGGTATATGCATTTGGTGGAGTTGGATCTAGAGAAGGTCTTGCATTTGGTTTCTTAAGAGAGCCACACAGACCAAAAGCTAATACTGCAGCTAACGTAAATGGATTCCTTCCTGGTATTCAATCCAATATCACGGACAAGTCGTTGGCCTTTGGTATCAGAGGTACATTTAACAATTGGGATGTAGATTTTTCAAATTCATATGGTGCTAACGATATGAGTATGACAGTAGTAAACTCTACTAATGCAAGTCTTGGAGCTGCCTCTCCATCTACATTTGATGCTGGAGCTTTTGGATTTCAACAGAACACTACAAATTTAGATTTTACAAGAAAGTATGATAATGTAATGTCTGGATTGAGAACTTCTTATGGTACTGAATACAGAGTTGAAGGATTTAGTATAGATGCCGGAGCAGAAAACTCTTATGCTACTTATGACAACAATGGAATACCTACTATTGGTGGCGTCGGTGGTGCTACTAATGCACAAGGTGAATCACTTGACGGAACGGCTCAAGTATTTGGCGGATTTACTCCTAATAATGCTCTCAACAAATCAAGAAATAGTATCGCAGGATATGCAGATTTCGAATTGGATGCGACAGAACGAGTATTAGTTGCATTAGCATTAAGATATGAAGATTTCTCTGACTTTGGAAACACTTTCAATTACAAACTAGCATCCAGAGTAAAAGCCACTGATAATATTTCTGTTCGTGGAGCTTTTTCTACAGGATTTAGAGCACCTTCATTACATCAACAATTTTTCAGTCGTAGCAGTACTATTTTTGATGCAAATGGTGTGGCTCAAGAAGAAGGTCTATTTACCAATGATAGTAGAGCAGCACAGCTTATCGGTATCGATAAACTTAAAGAAGAAACTTCTCAAAGTATCAGCATAGGAGCTACTGCTAAACATGGAGGACTAAGTCTGACTATAGACGCTTACCAAATTAGTATCGATGACAGAATCATCTTATCCGGAGCATTTACAGATGGTGGAGATCCAGAATTGGCAAGTCTATTCAAAGCGGCAGGTGCAGGTAAAGCAAGATTTTTAGCTAACGCGATCGACACAAGAACACAAGGTGTAGATATCGTATTAGGATATAGATTCTCAACTGAAGGAGGACTAATTTTAAACAATAGTCTAGCCGCTACATTCTCCAAAAATGAAGTAGAGAATATTATGGTCCCTGAAAAAATTGCAAATGCTGGTTTATCTGGAGATTTCTTTGACGGTCAGGAAGAAGCTTTCCTTACTCTTGCTCAACCAAGAAGTAAACTTACATTATCTAATACTTTATCATTGACTAACGGTCTAGATATATCACTTAGAAATGTGTGGTATGGTTCAGTTACAGATCCTGATGATTTCGCTGGAGATGCAAGAGTAGATGGAACAGAAGTTTCTGATGACGCATTGTATGATGCTAAGCTCATTACAGATTTATCTCTAAGTTACCCAATCAGTGATAGATGTAGACTAACTCTTGGTGCCAATAACCTTTTAGATGTTTATCCTTCTGAAAATAGAGCTGGTGGTCAGTCCAATGCATCGTTTCCATATTCAAGAAGAACTTCTCAGTTTGGATTTAGTGGGAGATATGCTTTTGTAAAAGTTGGATTCAATTTATAATAGTAATTTCTGTTTTTTATTTATTGAAAAATAATTAAAATAACTTTTTTTTGGAGAGCCTAGTTTATCGATAAACTAGGCTCTTTTATTAGTTGCACTTTAAACTATTTCATCCAAATACTTTGGTAAATCATATGCCTCTAGTATTATATTTTATACTAATAACAAGCTAAAATTTCACATATTTTTGTCGGCTTTCACTCTTGTATCACTACATTAGTCGAATGAAATTTAAATTCCCTTCCGCTCAGACGATTTTATTCATTATAGCTGGCTTAGTGGCTATCATGACATGGCTAGTACCTGCTGGCAAGTATGACAGCCTTTCCTACAATACCAGTTCAGAAAAATTTGAACGTATAGGAGGGGGGACGACTACAGAACTCGTCGCAACCCAAGCCACATTAGATGATCTGGGTATCAAGATACCATTAGAAAAATTTACCAGTGGGAGTATCTACAAAGCGATAGGAATACCTAACACTTATAAGGAGGTGGACTCTAATCCACAAGGGTTTGCAGCATTTTTACAGTCTCCGATCAAGGGTATTATAGCTGCCGCGGATATCATATTCTTAGTGTTGATCATAGGAGGCTTGATAGGCATCATGAATCTCACTGGCTCATTTGATGCTGGGATATCACGATTAGCTACGGCATTAAAAGGCAGGGAATATCTATTGATCATATTAGTCACTACTCTAGTGGCTATCGGAGGTACGACATTTGGCTTAGCGGAAGAGACGATGGCTTTCTACCCTATTTTGATTCCTGTATTTATCGCTGCTCGCTATGATGCTATCGTCGGCCTAGCAAGTGTATTCCTTGGGTCTGCTATAGGTACGATGTGCTCTACGACCAACCCATTTTCGGCGATCATAGCATCTGATTCGGCAGGAATCAACTGGACGACTGGACTCATTGGTAGAGCGATCATGTTGGCAGTGTGTCTTGCGATTACGATTATCTACATCATGAGATATGCCAAAAAAGTTAAAAATGATCCATCGGAATCTATCGTCTTTGATCAAAAGGAAGAGTTGGAATCCAAGTTTGGTTTTGATTCAGAAAACAAGATCACACTTACTGGTAGACATAAGCTAATGCTGACTGTATTTACCCTCAGTTTTGTAATTATGATCATAGGAGTATCTATGCTTGACTGGTGGTATGTGGAGATGACTACCGTATTCCTAGTAGGATCTATATTGATCGGATTCCTAGCTAAACTTAAAGAAAGCGACTTTTTAGAAGCATTTTCCAAAGGTGCAGGAGAGTTACTTTCTGTAGCATTTATTATAGGCATCGCTAGAGGGGTATCTATCCTCATGGACGACGGACAGATCAGCGATACTATGCTTTATTATGCCAGTGGCCTCACCGAAGGTATGAATAAAGGAGTGTTTGCCAATGTAATGATGATTGTCTACAGTGGATTATCATTCTTTATACCTTCATCCTCTGGGATGGCTGTATTGACCATGCCTGTGATGTCGCCATTAGCCGACACGGTCGGAGTAGGTAGAGAAGTAGTCGTAAATTGTTATCAATATGGAATGGGTCTTTTCTATCTGATCAACCCTACAGGACTGATACTCGCTTCGCTTGCTATTGTCAATATTGGATTTGAAAAATGGCTTAAGTTCATCATGCCGCTCTTCATGATTCTGGTAGTAGTGACTATGGCGGTGCTGACGATCAGTGTATATATGTAACTTAGTGTTTAAGAGAAACTATAAGATTATAGTCAAACTAGTATAGCGAAATCTTAATACTAAGGTTGCCAATTTCAATGTAACCCGGATGTAGTCAATAGGCGTCGTCTTAGTGGATCATCCCTAAATTCTCCTCCAAGGCCAAATCCTGGAGCATATCACACACCACTTTCTGGTATTACAATACCTAATCTAGGCAAGTCAAATTCGCAACTTTTATAGGATTCAGCTCGAGCAAACATATCGAGCAAACATACCCACTAAAAATAGAGGCAACGGTTAGCGGTAATTTCATAACGCATTATTTTTTTATTCAGACTAATGTAATATTATTAAAATGATTGGCTATTACACATTTGTTTTATGATAGCATAGATCCTCGACAAATGACCATATTGATCAATTGATTAACATTCCCCAAAAAGCTAACGAGCCTCTAAGCGTTCGACAATTGCCACATCTCCGGACTTTCATGACTGTACCGTATTCGATATTTATCTTAACCATCGCCCTAGAGTAAGGCATAGAGTTTAGCTTCCTAAGATATTCTTTTTTCTTATCTTCGCGAACCTATGATTATAGTGATTAATTCACCATATGACTTAGCTATCAAGAATTTAAAAAAACAACTTATATCCATGAGTAAAATCGTATACACTATCACGGATGAAGCTCCGTACTTAGCTACGCATTCATTCTTACCGATCGTAGAGGCTTACACTGCTCAGGCAGGGATCGAATTAGAGACAAAGAATATTTCACTAGCAGGAAGGATCTTAGCTGTATTTCCAGATTATCTTAATGATGATCAGAAAGTTGCTGACGATCTCGCTTACCTTGGTGACCTAGTGAAGCAGCCAGAGGCTAATATCATCAAACTACCAAACATATCGGCGTCTGTACCTCAGCTCAAGGCTGCGATAAAGGAACTACAAGATGATGGCTATGCGATTCCTAGCTTTCCAGATGATCCTCAGACTGACGAAGAGAAAGATATAGTAGCACGATATAATAAGATAAAAGGTAGCGCTGTAAATCCAGTACTCCGCGAGGGTAACTCTGACCGTAGAGCACCTAAGCCAGTGAAAGCATTTGCGCGTAAGCATCCGCACCGTATGGGTAAGTGGTCTGCAGACTCCAAGTCTCACGTAGCGACTATGGGTGCTGGCGATTTTCAGGCTAACGAGATATCTCTCACGACTGATAAAGCGATGAAAGTAGATATCGTACACATCGCAGATGACGGTACTATGACTATCCTCAAAAAGGGATTAGCATTACAAGAAGGCGAGATCATCGATGCTACTGTAATGAATAAAAATGCCCTCTTGGATTTCCTCGATGAGCAAATCGCAGATGCTAAAGAGAAAGATGTACTCTTCTCTATACACATGAAGGCTACTATGATGAAAGTATCTGACCCTATCATCTTTGGTCATGCCGTGGAAGCATTCTTTGCACCTGTATTTGATAAGCATAATGAGACGTTTGAAAAACTAGGTGTCAATGTGCGTAATGGATTTGGAAATCTTCTCAGTAAGATAGAAAGTCTACCTGCAGATCAAAAGGCAGAGATCGAAGCAGATATACAAGCATGTTATGACTCTCGACCAGATATAGCAATGGTAGACTCTGATAAAGGAATCACCAACTTACACGTACCTAGTGATGTGATCATAGATGCTTCTATGCCAGCTATGATACGTACTAGCGGACAGATGTGGGATAAGAATGGTAAACAAAAAGATACTAAAGCTGTAATACCTGATAGTAGCTACGCAGGTATATACCAAGCGACTATAGACTTCTGTAAAGAGCATGGCGCATTTGACCCTACGACTATGGGTAGTGTACCCAATGTAGGTCTAATGGCTCAGAAGGCTGAGGAATATGGATCACATGACAAGACATTTGAAATAGCCTCTGGCGGAAAAGTAAACGTAGTGACTCAAGATGGTGGCGATGCGCTGCTATCTCACAATGTAGATGCTGGAGATATCTGGCGTATGTGTCAGGTAAAAGATGCACCTGTACAGGATTGGGTAAAGCTAGCTGTGAATAGAGCACGTGCTACTGGTACACCTATCGTCTTTTGGTTAGATAAAAATAGAGCTCATGATGCAGAGCTTATTGCTAAAGTAAATGCATATCTACCTAACCATGATACTGATGGCCTAGAGATCCATATCATGTCTCCTATTGAGGCTACTAAGTTTTCTCTAGTACGGATCAAGGATGGTCTAGATACGATCTCAGTGACGGGTAATGTATTGAGAGATTACAATACGGATCTCTTTCCTATCTTAGAGTTAGGTACATCCGCTAAGATGCTATCAATAGTACCACTTATGAATGGTGGAGGACTATTCGAAACAGGTGCTGGAGGATCTGCCCCTAAGCACATCCAACAACTACTCAAAGAGAATCATTTAAGGTGGGATTCGCTCGGTGAGTTTTTAGCATTGGCTGTATCACTAGATCACTTAGGTGAGAAATACAATAATAAGAAAGCTAATATCTTAGGTGAAGCATTAGACAAAGCGACTACTGCATATCTAGATAATGACAAGTCTCCATCTCGTAAAGTCAATGAACATGACAATAGAGGAAGTCATTATTATGTGGCGATGTATTGGGCCCAAGCTTTAGCTGCTCAGACAGAAGATGCTGAACTTGCTGCTACATTTGCACCTATCGCAGTAGCGCTCGAAGCTAACGAAGCTAAGATCAATGAAGAGCTTATATCTGTACAAGGTAAAGCAGTAAACATAGATGGCTACTACTCTACTAATGAAGAGAAAACATACGCAGCAATGAGACCATCTACTACACTTAATACGATTATAGATGGTATGAAAGGATAATTATATCCTTATACTTTTTTAAGTTATATGAGAGGAACATACTTTAGTGTGTTCCTCTTTTTTTTTATTACTAAACGAGTTGTCGATTACCATGTACATTTCTTAAATAATCGATCTCACTCCATAGTTCTTTTTCGTCTAATAAGTACCTCTTGGTCTGAAAATAAAATCCAACTAATATCATAGACATAGGTCACTAATTTATTCTGCACATTGACATGAGTACTCGTATGATAGTCCCACTTAAAATTCTTTTTGTCCAATAGTGATCGGTGGATCTTAAATTGAATTTTATTCTTACCCAGCATCTCTAATAGTATCGATCTATTACGATGCAATATTTTATCTATTCTGACAGTGGCCAGTAAAGTGGCTTCATTTAATCTATGATGATAATTGGATTTACACTTAACAGAACAAAATACTTTATCCTTCCGACCTCTAAAGTCAGACTTACACATTCTACATTTTTTCATAATTGCATTCAAGTTTCATAAAATAAAAAAGTACAAACGTTTAATAACGGTTATTATCCGTTATACACGACTAAATTACATAATCATCTATATATCAAAGGAATACAACCATCAAAATTGTTAGTATTGTATTATGATAGCAGAAATACTCAATACAGATAACAAGTCCAAAAGGATAAAGATTAAAATTCCTTACACTGCAAAGTTGTGGAGAGCAGAACTCAAAAAAATACAAGGTGTATGGTACCATAAACCGCAAAAGATGTGGAGTATTCCCAATCAGAAGGAAAACCTTGCGCATCTCTATAGTCTATTTGGCAAAGAAAGTATTATCAATACTACAAGCGAAAAGCTAGATCAACCAGTATTTGAAATGAGTGAAATAGTATCGGAAAGAATTGATAACGTAATGACAAAGATGATTCTCTCTGGAATGAGCCAACATACTATAAAGGCCTATAACACATGCCTTCTACGATACCTTAACCATTTCCAATATAGAGAAATGTCAACTATAACTAAAGATGAAATAGAGAAATATGTATTCTCTAAAATAGAAAAATATGATATAAGTACATCAAAGCAGAATATCATGATCAATGCTATCAAATACTATCACGAAAAGGTGCTAGGTCAACCCAGAACCATATATAAATTAACAAGACCTAAGAGTACTAAGATCCTACCCTCTGTACTCTGTGAACAGGAGACCTTAGCAATCATCAACAGTCCTACCAACCTAAAACACAAAGCAATGCTATATTTACTATATAGTGGAGGACTACGCATCAGTGAACTACCTAATCTGCGGATAGAAGATATCGACAGCAAAAACAAACAGATACATATCAAAAGTGCTAAAGGCAAAAAAGATAGGTACACTATACTATCAGAAGCTACACTAACACTATTAAGAATATACTACAAGACACATAAGCCTTCTTACTGGCTATTTGAGGGTCAGGATGGCGGACAATATAGTACTAGCAGCATAACTAAAGTATTTCGTAAGGCAGTAAAGCAATCAGGTGCTAACGAATGGGCCACACCACACACTTTAAGACATTCTTTCGCTACACATCTGCTACAAGCCAATGTCAATCTTAGATTTATACAGACATTATTAGGCCATAGTAGTCCAAAAACAACGCAGATATATACCCATGTTGCCAATATAAATAACGATATTGTCAGGAGTCCACTAGATAGAATCATGGACAACCACAATAAAACAGTATAGATATAAGGAATATATCCGCCACTCCCCTAACTTAGAGTGGCAGATACATAGATGTTATGAATACAACATAATGAACTGCTAGCACTCAACAGCCAACACTCAGGTTTTGATTATTAGCATTTCTGAGATGAAACCACCCTATTGGGACATTATGCAAAGAAAGGTTCATCCGCGTTTTAGAAATGCTGTACATAACACCGTGTATCATGCTAGACGTCATGAAGCTTTTATCGCAGGAATCTGCTTACTTCTTTTTATGATCTTTAATGTATATTTTAGCAAGGTAATTAGACGGCAATCAGATACACTTGATCCGTTGTCGGTAATAAAAAAATGAGAGAAAGAAATAATCATAATAGTGGAGAATTAGCGGAGCATCTATTTAGGATAGAATACGGCAAAATAGTTTCTGTTATAACGGGTGTATTTGGAATTGCAAATCTCAAAATAGCTGAGGATATAACTCAGGATACGTTCCTCAAAGCAGTTAATTATTGGCAACACAATGGAATACCTCCTAATCCAAAAGCTTGGCTATATGTAACCGCAAAAAACAGAGCAATAAATGTTTTAAAAAAAAGAAAACGGGAAATAACCTATAAAGAAGAAAATTACAATTCAATTTTCGTAGAAATTAAAAAAATTTCATTTTCTAAAAAGACAATTTCTGATGAACAGTTAAAGATGATGTTTGTATGTTGTAATTCTTTGATATCGAGCCAATCTCAAATTTGTTTAATTCTTAAAACTTTGTGTGGATTCAGTATTTCAGAAATTGCAAATGCATTTTTCACATCAAAAGAAATAATAAATAAGAGATTAGTTAGAGCAAGAAAAAAACTAAAAGAAAACAATATAACATTTGAATTACCATCAAATTTCGAAAGTCAAATTCCAACAATACTACAAGCAATTTACCTTTTATTTAATGAAGGATATTCACCAACTGAGAAGAATGCTTTAATAAGGAAAGAACTTTGTTTTGAGGCAATAAGATTGGCTGAACTTTTGAAGAACAATACGATTCTACAAAACAAAGATAATTGCTATGCACTGTTAAGCCTTATGTATTTCAATGCTTCTCGTTTTAAAGCTCGATTAAATGAGTTCCATGAGTTGATTGAAATGAAGAACCAGAATAGAAACCTATGGAATGACAAGTTAATTAATGAAGGGATATTGAATTTAGATAAAATTTTAAATAGTAAAGCTATTTCGATTTATCAAATATTAGCTACAATATCGGCAAACCATTGCGTAGCATCAGAATATAGAAATACTAATTGGAGCGAAATACTAAGACTTTATGATTCTCTTTTAACAATTCAAGATTCACCAATTGTTAGATTAAATAGAAGTGTCGCATTATCAAAAGTAGAAGGAAATTTATTCGCAATTAATGAACTTAAAAAATTGAATAAAAGCACCAATATCGAAGAATTACATCTATTTCATTCCACAATCGCAGAATTTTATGCTGAGGAATCGGACAACGAAATGGCCAGCAAGCATCTTGCTATAGCTATTGAAAAGGCCAATAACCAAAGAGATATAAATTTGCTTAAGAAAAAGTTGAATAAAGTTGTCCCTGTT
>CALKJD010000131.1 GCA_937995755.1 uncultured Saprospiraceae bacterium
TAGCTACACGGTATACCTAACAACCAGTAGCTTAAAAAGGTGATGATAGTAGGTACCCTTACATCTTGTAATCCACGAAGTACAGATAAAGTAATCACTTGGATTCCATCTGGAATTTGGAATATTGCAGCAGCTAATAATAGATAAGCCGCTATAGAAATGACTTCAGGATCATCCATGTAAATGGTAGGAAGGAAATGTCTAGTTAGAATAAATACGATAGCCGTAAACACCATGAATAGTGTGATCTGAATCATAGCGGAATAGCCTGCGTCCTTCACTTTTATTATATCTCCTTTACCAAGTTGGTTGCCTACTCTTATTGTAGCGGCCATAGCAAGCCCTGTAGCGATCATAAAAGTCATAGAGGCTAGATTGATGGCAATCTGATGCGAAGCTAGCTCAACCTTACCTATGAGTCCCATGATGATAGCTGCAGCGGAAAAGGCAGTCAACTCAAAGGTCATCTGAAATGAAGAAGGGATTCCCAAGCTTAATACCTTTTTAAAATAAGAAGCTTTATACACGTTTAACCTCACTTCACTCAAGTAGCTCCATAGATTTTTCCAATATCTAAAGATTACAAGAATTCCAAAGACCATAAATACTCTAGAGATCAAACTGCTTAATGCCGCACCTGCAGTTCCCATTTCTGGGAATCCCCAATAGCCAAAAATCAAAAGATAGTTAAGTATAACATTAAGCACATTACCAATGATGATGATGATCATGGAGGGTAGTGTCTCAGATAATCCATCACTATAGCAACGTAAGGTCTGAAAGATCATAAATGGAAACATACCGAGTGCAGAATAGAACATATATTCTGCCGCATGTGGCAATATATCTGGATCTTGTCCAAGATACTTCATGAATGGTATGAAGGCTATCAATAGAACCATGCTGATCACTCCAAAAGCGATATTAACGATCAGGCTGTGTTTAAAATATGATGATATACGTCTATCATCTCCTGCTCCTTGCGCTTCTGAAATGAGTGGTGGCAAAGCAAAACTAATACCCATACCAAACACTAGACAAATTGCGTAGAGCGCATTTGCAAAGGACACTCCTGCTAATGCCGCAGGTCCTAACTTGCCTACCATTACGTTATCAGCAAAATTGACAGCTACTTGTCCTAGCTGGCTCGCCATAAGCGGTAGCGCTAGTTTAAGATTGAGCCGAAAGTCTTCTTTATATCTTGTTATAAAATTATACACGCTGCAAGGTAGGAAATGAACCTATACTACAATGTATTTTCACTTATGTTGTATGATAATATAAGTGGATATGCAGGTGACAACACATAGTTGAGCATTGGTAAATGAGTGTCAGTGCATGACAGTATATAACGGAAGGGAAGTGTAGAAGAAAAATATAATAAAGTGTTGGTGAGATAGCCTTAGTAAATACATAAAGCTCATAGAATAAAATTAACTGGTGTTAAAATATTTAACAGTGTTAATTTTCCTATCTTTGGGCTATAATATTTATACTATGACTAATACAACATTAAAAGAAGCGCGTACGAGAGGGTACTTCCTTGAGGCGACAAAGGAGATTTTGAAGGGAGAGGGCATCAAAGCTCTAAGCGTGAGAAATATTGCCGAGAGAGCAGGCTACTCATATGCAACGTTATATAATTACTTCAAGGATCAGACGGAGTTGATTTCTCTCAGTCTTTTAGACTTTAAAGATGAGTGTAGGGATGCGGTAAATCAAAATATTCGCCAATCTAATCCAGGTAAGTCAGAAATCAAATCTATCGTTATAGGCTATGTGAATTATTTTGTTCAATATCCTGGCGTTTTTGATTTGTTTTATATCGAGAAGTTAGCCTCAAAGGGTGTTAATGAAGAAGTAGTTTCATTTTTAGACAAGCTTTGCGAAGAGGATTGGAATTATCTCATAGGAAACAATACCTATTCAGAAGAAAGAGTAATTGCATTAAGAATGGTATTAAATCAATCCGTCATTGGGTTGTTGATGTCATACCTAAAGCGGAACACACCATCTGAATATAGAGAGTTTATTAAATCTATCAATCTAGCAATCGATACGATTTTAGACTAGTTTTTGATGAGCTCAAAACTAAAATGTAAGCCTAAAAAGGTGATGGAAAGAAACAAAGTGTAATGTAATCTGCTATAAATAAGAAATGGCCACCTCTCGGCAGCCATTTTTCATTTCTATTTTAGACTTGCTAAGATTACTTCTTAGTAGTTTTTCTCTTTGCAGTAGTCTTTCTCTTAGCAGTTGCTTTCTTTTTTGCTGGAGCAGCTTTTTTTGCAACAGTTTTCTTAGCAGTTGCTTTTTTTGCAGCTGGAGCAGCTTTTTTAGCAGCTGTTTTCTTAGCAGGAGCTTTTTTAGCAGCAGCTTTCTTAGCAGCGGCAGCAGCTTTTTTCTTAGCAGCAGCTTCCTTCTTTTTAGCAGCAGCGGCAGCTTTCTTAGCTTTAGCAGCTTCTCTTTTCTTAGCAGCAGCGGCTTTTTTCTTAGCAGCGGCAGCAGCTTTCTTAGCTTTAGCAGCTTCTCTTTTCTTTTCAGCAGCAGCTTTTTTCTTAGCAGCAGCGGCAGCTCTCTTAGCGGCAGCAGCAGCTTTTTTCTTAGCAGCGATTGCTTCTTTCTTAGCAGCAGCGTCAGCTATTTTCTTTGCAGCAGCAGCAGCTTTCTTTTCAGCAGCTTCTTTTGCTCTTAAGGCAGCAGCTTTTGCTTTAGCAGCAGCAGCCTTCTTTTTTTCAGCAAGAGCTCTCTTTTTTTCAGCAGCAGCAGCTTTTAGATCTCTCTTTAATTGTGCTTCTAGTTTCTTAAGTTCAGCCTTCGCACTTCTGATTTGTGCCTTTAATTTAGTCGTACTCATAATAGTAATGATGTTAATTTGCTCCAGTCTTAAATACTGGATTGTTCAATTTTGAAAATTATAAAGCGAGTATAAAAGATCGCTGTTGAATAATGTAATGCAATTTTGATTCCGAAAATTCAAATGTTACTTACTTCAAGCTTTCTTTCAGTACTCCGTATTTAACGGTGCAAAATTAATTTTTTATAATTAATAATGCAGATAAATTTTATGTAACTGTTTTTACATGCATGGATTGGACTGATTTCTTACATTTTAGTCACAATAAATTCGTTTAAATTGACCGTTCGTAAGTGTAATCTTGATGCAAAAGTAAAACCATTTTTATATAAAAAGGTTTTGAGACTTTTAGTTGATGTATTAAAAAGAAGCATGACATAGCTTTATATAGTTAGTATCAATAATATGTTTTCTATATTCAAAAAATGTAATCGATATCTAATGAGTTTTTCAAAATGAATTTGCGCAGATTTGATTTAAAGCAACGAGACTAATTATACTTTATTAATATGTTTTTGACCAAGAGTGTTAGTAGAGAATAGAATCGAATACTTGGAAGAGAACTTTGATAAAGGTATTTTCTAGGTCATAGATTTAAACTGACTATAGAGTTCGATCTGAGTAGATCAAGAATTTGTCATTACAAGACTATTGCAAATGCTTACCTTTGTTACTTAATATACTAACACTTTGGCCGATCTACTTCTAATTACTCCACCGTTTACCCAGCTTAATACTCCATATCCTGGTACCGCTTACCTCAAAGGTTTTCTGAATACTAAAGAGATCAGTAACTATCAAATAGATCTCGGTATCGAAGTGATATTGGATATGTTTTGTAAAGAGGGACTGCAAAGTATATTTGACTATGCAATAGAACATAATACGATCACATCTGATAACGCGCTACGTATATATAGCCTCAGAGAAGATTACATTCAAACAATCGATTACGTAATTCTATTTCTACAGGGTCAAAATCAAACTTTCGCTAGACAAATATGTACAGAAAATTTTCTTCCGCAAGCGAATAGATTATTAAATATTCAAGATACGGATTGGGCATTTGGATCTATGGGAGTACAAGATCATGCAAAGCATATAGCTACTCTTTATTTAGAAGATATATCTGACTTTATTGTAGAGTGTGTGGATGATCAATTCGGTTTTAGTAGATATGCTGAGAGATTAGGTCGCAGTGCCAACAGTTTTGATACACTTTATGACAATTTACTAAGGGTAAACACTTATATAGATGATATAACTTTATCAATACTTCAATCGCATTTGGAGTCAGTTCAACCCAAATTAGTTTGCTTTTCAGTTCCCTTTCCAGGTAATCTTTATAGTGCATTCAGATGTGCACAGTTTATACAGTCCAATTATCCTGAAATAAAAGTTGCCATGGGCGGAGGATTTCCAAATACAGAGTTGAGAAGTGTGAATGATGTGCGAGTATTTGAGTTTTTTGACTACATCACTTTAGATGATGGAGAGCTTCCTGTAGAATTGCTAGCCTCTAATGTTTTGGATCGCAATTCTACTAATCCGAATACTGGATTTTACAAAAGAACATTTCTACTTGAAAATGATGAAGTAGTCTACAATAACTTTTCCATTAGGCAAGATTATAAGCAAGCAGATGTGGGTACACCGAATTATAATGATTTACTTCTAGATAAGTATATTTCTGTCATTGAAGTGGCAAATCCAATGCATAGTCTTTGGAGTGATGGTCGATGGAATAAGTTGACAATGGCACATGGTTGCTATTGGGGGAAATGTACCTTTTGTGATGTTTCGTTGGACTATATAGGTAAGTACGAGCCTATCACGGCATCTATGCTTGTAGATCGAATGCAAGATATGATCGAGCAAACTGGAGAGAATGGATTTCACTTTGTGGATGAAGCCGCACCACCCGCATTGATGCGTGCTGTGGCTATAGAAATTATCAGACGAAAACTTACCGTGACATGGTGGACTAATATCAGATTTGAAAAAAGCTTTACTCGAGATCTATGTTTGCTACTTAAAGCATCAGGATGTATAGCGGTATCAGGGGGATTAGAAGTAGCATCAGATCGATTGTTAGATTTGATCCAAAAGGGAGTAACGGTAGAGCAAGTTGCACAAGTCACTCGTAATTTTACAGAAGCAGGAGTAATGGTACACTCATATCTTATGTATGGTTACCCAACTCAAACGGTGCAAGAAACTATTGATAGCCTGGAAATGGTCCGGCAGTTATTAGAGCAAGGTGTCATTCAATCTGGATTTTGGCATCAGTTTGCACTTACTGCTCATAGTCCAGTCGGTTTAGCACCATCCGATTATGGTATTGAACCACATTATAATGAGATCACTTTTGCCAACAATGATGTAGCCTTTACAGATAGTACTGGAATCGATCATGAAATGTTTAGCGAAGGATTACGCAAGTCATTATTTAATTATATGCATGGGCTCTGTTTTGATCATGATTTGCAAGAATGGTTTGATTTTGAAATTCCACAGACATCGATAGATCCAGATTATATTTTGGATTGTATTGAAGCGGATACTTTTTCAGATATTAAATCTTCATCAAAGGTGGTTTGGTTAGGTAATCTTCCTACAGTCGAATATGCTACGGAGCTGATAAAGGGCAAGCAAGTTGAAGTGATTCATATGACTTTTCATGATAAGAGATCGAGTACCGAAGTCTCAATGAAGGCTGATGACGCAAATTGGCTCATCGACACACTAGAAGATCTTAAGATAGGAGAGGGTAGTATAATGACATATGGTAAACTGAAATTGAGCTATGAAGAACATCTAGATGACTTTACGCTGTTTTGGTACGGAGCAGAAATGAATGCCATGAGAGAAATTGGTTTGTTAGTGTTGTAATCATCTCCACCTTAAATCATATTTTTTTTAGACTACTAAGCGAGACCGTAATGGCTAGGTTGAAAAAGTATGTTGAAGATTATTAAAACTCTTGTTTGCAACCTCATAGACTAATACTAGTTTGATTAAACCGCGTCCTGTAGTCTAGACCAATTCGCTCCTGATCGTCATAATTTGAATTAACAATCAATAATTTAGAATCAACAATCTTTCTCTCATTCATTCAATTCCCTACCTTCGCCGCTCAATTCAGAAAGTAGCATAACATGGTATCAGTAGACGGCATAGCAGTAGAATTTAGTGGACATACACTCTTCAAAGACGTATCATTTGTAATCAACGAGAATGATAAGATCGCCCTTATGGGTAAGAATGGTGCAGGGAAGTCTACCATGATGAAAATCATCGCTGGAGTACAAATGGCCAATCGAGGTAAAATCAGTAAATCGGAACATACTAAAATCGGATATTTGCCACAACATCTACTTACCGAAGATGATTGTACAGTAGCGCAAGAAGCGGCTAAGGCCTACGAAGAGTATTTCTCTCTAAAGAAGCAATTAGATGACCTCAACGAGCAGATGATGACGCGTACAGACTACGAATCTGATGCATATATGAAACTCATCGAACAATCTTCAGATATCGGAGAGCAATTCTATAATCTGGAAGAAGTAAATCACGAAGCAGAAGTTGAGAAAGCTCTCAAAGGATTGGGGTTTAAGCAAGAGGATATGAATCGTCCTACTAGTGAGTTTTCTGGAGGATGGCGTATGCGTATTGAGTTGGCCAAGATATTACTACAAAAACCAGATCTGATTCTACTCGATGAGCCGACTAACCATATCGATATCGAATCTGTATTATGGTTAGAAGATTTCTTGGTGAATAAGGCTAACGCGGTGATGGTGATCTCTCACGATAGGGCATTCATCGATAATATCACTAACCGCACCGTGGAAGTGACGATGGGTCGTATATACGATTACAAAGCCAGTTACTCACACTATCTCGAACTCCGTAAAGAGAGAAGAGAGACACAGTTAAAAGCCTTCAAAGAGCAAAAGAAATTTATCGCAGAGCAAGAGCGATTCATTGAAAGATTTAAGGGTACATATTCCAAGACTAATCAAGTATCCTCAGTAGAGCGGATGCTAGAGAAATTAGAGATCGTAGAAATAGATGAAGTGGACAGCGCTTCATTACGATTGAGGTTTCCACCGGCACCGAGATCTGGAGATTATCCAGTTATGGTGGAAGATTTGACTAAGAAATACGGTGATCACACAGTATTTCAACAAGCAAATATGACGATAGAGAGAGGTGAGAAAGTAGCTTTTGTAGGTCGTAACGGTGAAGGAAAGTCGACTATGATCAAAGCCATCATGCAAGAGATAGAAGTAGAAGGAAAATGCGAAATTGGTCATAATATCGAAATAGGATATTTTGCACAGAATCAAGCTTCTTTATTAGATCCTAAATTATCAGTATTCGAAACTGTAGATGAAGTGGCAAAAGGAGAAATACGTACTCAGATTAAGCATCTCCTAGGTGGGTTTATGTTTTCTGGAGAGGATATCGATAAGAAGGTAAGTGTATTGTCTGGTGGAGAAAAGACTAGATTGGCCATGGTCAAATTACTACTAGAACCACATAACTTATTGATTCTCGATGAGCCTACCAATCACTTGGATCTCAGATCCAAAGATGTACTCAAAGACGCATTATTAGCATTTGATGGTACGCTGATATTAGTATCTCACGATAGAGATTTCTTAAAAGGGATCGCGGAGAAAGTATTCGAATTTAAAGACAAGAAAGTTAGAGAGCACTTTGAAACAATAGATGCATTCTTAGAGCGTAATAAGGCAGAGAGTATGCGTGATTTGAATTTGTAGCCTGAGTATCTTGAAGTTTTGCTAATTTGTCTAATAGCTCAAAATCATACTAATGATTGACTTAATAGAAATCAAAATTGTAAGTTGCCTTACTTGATGTGTTACTACATTTTCTTTATTTCGCATATAATGTTCGTATTTTGCCGCTGAATATAAAATATGTACAAATGAAAGGAATAGTATTTACCGAGTTTCTGGATATGGTGGAAGCCAAATTTGGCTACGAGGTAGTAGATCAAATAATCTCTGAATCTAACTTAGAGTCCGATGGGATATATACTTCTATAGGCACTTATCCTCATTCTGAGGTGGTAAGTCTACTTATGAATCTCTCCAGTGAAGTAAAAATCGATCCAGCAATACTACTTAAAGAATTTGGTAAGTATCTATTCGATGCATTTCTAAGTAGTTATCCTCAATTCTTTACTGCGGTGGATAATTCATTTGCTTTTCTTCATTCTATAGACAATCATATACATGTAGAAGTATTGAAGTTGTATCCAGATGCCACCTTACCTTCATTCCAGTCAGAAGAAATAGAGGATGGAACTATGATTATGACTTATAAAAGCGAGCGTAAAATGGCAGGGCTGGCAGAAGGGTTGATCGAAAGGTCTATTTTGCATTATGATGAAAAGTGTTCGATACAATCAGAAAAGATGAACGAAGAAGGCAGTGAAGTGAAATTTACTATAAAAAGGATATCATAGTGGATGAACTTGAACTTGTAAAGCGCAAGCTAAATCGTGAGCTAAAGGCGAGGAAGCAGGCAGAGCAAATATTAGAGACTAAGGCATTGGAGCTTTACGAGGCCAATGAATCTCTAAGAAAACTTAATGAAAGCTTAGAAGATCAAATAAATCAACGAACAGAAGATCTACAAGAAAGTGAATCTAAGTATCGTAATGTAGTTGATAAAGCAACAGATTTTATCTATAGTACTGATGAAGAAGGTTACTTTACATTTATCAATCCTACAGGTAGCGAAGTGTTTGGCTATACTGTCGATGAGATATTAGGTACTAGGTACATTGATTTCGTATTAGAAGAATATCAACCTAGTCTATTTGAATATTATACGAAAATTCGTGACAGTGGCGCGATCAACGATTACTATGAATTTCCTATTAAATCTAAAGATGGCAAAATTCATTGGCTCGGCCAGAATATAAATAGAGTAGAAAGGCCTAATGGTGATTTCTATTTCAACGCAGTAGCTAGAGATATTACACTGAGGAAAAATACCGAAAAGGAACTTGAAAAGACGAGGTATGCAGTACAACAAAGTGAAGTGAAATATCGATCTGTCTTGGAGAATATGGATCTCGGATTGATGGAAGTGGATAATCACGGTGTGATCGTCAGAGTCTATGATCGATTCTGTGAGATGAGTGGATATGCTAAGGATGAGCTTATTGGTACTGATGCGATAGAAAAATTAGTAGTTGAGGAATATAAAGATGTACTGAGACAACAAGATCGAAATAGACAGGAAGGCCAGTCAGATGTATATGAAGTAGAACTGAAACGTAAAGATGGGAAGCATATATGGGTGATTATTAGTGGTGCGCCCTTTTATAATACCGATGGTAATGTTATCGGTTCTTTAGGTATCCATTACGATATCAGTGATCGAAAAAAGCTTGAGGCGAATCTTGAAATTGAAAAAGAAAAAGCAATCAATGCCCAACAAGCGGAACAACAATTTTTAGCGAATATGAGTCATGAGATACGGACTCCATTGAATGCAATTATTGGAATGTCATTTTTGCTACAAGATTCAGAACTCGACGAAAAGCAAAAAGAATATATTGAAATTCTTTCTAATTCAGCTGGCCTACTCAAGGGTCTTGTTTCTGATATTCTAGATATATCTAAGATAGATTCTGGAATGGCAGAAATGAATGAAACCACTTTTAACCTTAGTGAACTCGCATATAGACTGATTAAAACCTTTAACAATAGAGCAGAGGAGAAGGGAATTATTTTAAAATCTGAAATAAATTGCAATGAAAAATGTATAGTAGAGTCTGATAAGCAATGGATTAATCAAATCCTAATTAACTTACTAAGCAATGCGACTAAGTTTACACAAGAAGGGGAGATTACACTTACTATAAAACATGTATCAAACATAAATAGCTATTCAACATATTACTTTGAAGTAAGTGATACTGGAATGGGAATGAGTCAAGCAGAGTTAAATACAGTTTTTACCGCATTTAAGCAAGCTAACACTAAAATCCAAAGAGAATTTGGAGGTACAGGATTGGGACTATCTATTTCCAGTAGATTGGTAGCTCTTCTCGGAGGTCAGTTGGAAGCAGAGTCAGTCGTTAACGAAGGCAGTAAATTTTACTTTAGTTTACAATTGAAGTCATCGACAGGCTCTAACAACAACCCTAAGAGCATTAGCGATTTCAAAACTCGTATCGCCGAAGGTATTAAGCTTTTGATAGTAGAAGATAACTTAATGAATCAAAAGTATATCCTTTCTTTACTTGATAAATGGAATATCGACTATGATATAGCAGACAATGGATTGCAGGCGGTGGAAAAACACAAGTCTTCAACTTACGATTTGATTTTCATGGATCTCTCGATGCCTGTTATGAATGGATATGAAGCGACAAGCATTATAAGAGATTTTCCTGATGAAGAAATACCAATTATAGCCCTTACTGCATCTACCTTCTTGTCCAAAAAAGAATTAGCCTTACAGTCAGGAATGACAGATTTCTTGGCTAAGCCTTTTACTCCAGATGACCTTTCACTTATGATAGAAAAGCATATTGGTACTGGTCCTATAGAAAATTCATCATGTAAAGCGACATTTAGTTATAATGATGATTTGGATGCTTCTTATCTCAATCAAGTATATGGAGATGATTATGGGTATGCCTTGGATATGTTCGAAACCTATCATGGTATGATAGATGAAGAGATAAGTCTATTGTTATCATATGTAGAGGATGAAGAAGTTCAGTTGATCAGTAAGCAAGTGCATAAGATCAAACCCGTATTCTCAATGGTAGGCTTATCCAGTCTTACTCATAAGTGCGAAGAAATCGAGGATATTATAAAACAAGGAGATTCAAGTAAGATCAAGATTGAATGTCTTGATCTATGTAAAAATGTAAAATCAAGTCTATCCGTCATAGTGAATGAGATCGGCAGACTTAAAAAAGAGATAACTTAATATGTCGATGATCAAGACGATAATAGTAGAAGATGAAGTGATGGCTAGTAAGTCACTTGTAAACCTATGTAGTAAGTACCCTAGAATCGAACTGTTAGCATCGTTTGACAATGCTGAAGAGGCCTTGGTAAAGATACAGGAAGAAAACATCGAACTTATATTATTGGATATTGAGATGCCTGGAATGTCAGGATTGGATCTGTTAGAAGAGATACCTTATCTCCCACAAGTGATATTCACTACAGGTAATAAAGAGTATGCGTACGAAGCGTATGAATATGATATTACTGATTTCTTGAAAAAGCCAGTGTCTTCTGAACGGTTTGAAAAAGCGATTCAGAAGGTAATAGACATCATCGATCGCCGCAATGATATAGCCTTATCAAGTGCCGCCCATGAGATATACATTAAGTCTGATGGCAGATATATTAGATTGGCATATACTGAAATTTTATATTTCGAAAATGTAGGCGATTATATTAAAGCAATCACGACACATGGTAGCTACATATTTCATGATACGATGAAAGCTCTAGATCAGAAAATCACGAATCCTAGATTTCTGAAAGTGCATAGATCATATATCGTTAACTTGGATAAGATTAAAGATATAGAAGATAATACGATAGTGATAGAGAAATCTGTAATCCCTATCAGCAGGGCATTTAAATCTATTATGATGAAAAGTATCAATATCTTATAGTACCATCGCTTACGATAGTCTGAACGCACTACGTCGTTATTTTTTTTCTGAAACCCAACGACTATCAATGATGTTGCCTAGTCCATCTTACCAGTAAGGTAAGTATCCTATTTGCATTGTATCCTGTAACATGCTGAACTACTATTAGATGATGGTGGCTTAGATTGTGACGCCTAGTTTACACTTGCTTGTCCTGTCGAACTTTCATCTGCTTCTAGATTACCAAAAGACGATAGAATCCGCCCAAAAAACTAAATCTTAAGAATTTTACTTCATTCTACGACGATCTTGCACTCAAATAGAGAAAAGATGAAAATACTAATCGTAGAAGATAATCCCATGATACTAAAATCCTTAGCCTATACATTTTCGCATACTGCATTTAATGTGCATTGTGCTATCGATGGATTACAGGCAAAAGAATTTTACAATGAGGAAAAGCCTTCCATGGTCATTTGTGATTTGATGCTGCCTTTCTTGACTGGGTTAGAATTGATAGAACACATCAGAGAAACAGAAAAGGCTTACACTAAAATTTTAGTATTGTCATCTATGGCTACAGAGGATACGATTAGTCAAGCTTTCGAAATGGGAATAGATGATTATATGGTCAAGCCATTTATATCTTCAGAACTAGTAGCCAGAGTAAAGCGACTAAGTAAATATAGCGTAGCTCAATCTTAAAATTAATATTTATCAACTTTAAAATACAGAAGTAATGTGTGGAATCATGGCCTATATTGGCAAAAAGCAAGCGTACCCAATCTTATTAGATGGTCTTAAGAAACTAGAATACAGAGGGTATGATTCTTCTGGAGTAGCCATCATGAATGGTAGTCTAAGCTTATTGAAGAAAGAAGGAAAAGTAGAAGCGTTAGAAGCTTTCGCTATAGATAAAAAGACAGAAGGAAATATTGGACTCGGACATACTAGATGGGCTACTCATGGAGTCCCTTCAGATATTAACGCGCATCCACATCAATCTCAGTCAGGCCGCCTAACTATTGTGCACAATGGTATTATAGAGAATCATGATTCTCTGAAAGAAATGTTAATTGGAAATGGTTTTGTATTTCAAAGTGATACGGATACAGAAGTACTTGTTCAATTGATAGAATGGTTTCAAGTGAAGTATAAAGTATCAACTAGATCGGCATTGGCCAGAGCGTTGGAAATCGTTGATGGCAGTTTTGCAGTTGTACTGTTTGACTTATACGAACCGAAGAAGCTGTGGGCTGCTAGAAGACAAAGTCCACTAGTATTAGGTGTAGGTAATGGTGAATGCTTAATTGCATCAGATACAATGCCTATAGCGAGTTATTTAGATAAGGTGATCTATGTAGAGAGTGATTTGATCATTGAGATGAATGATGAGGGAGATTATACATTTTTCGACTTAGAGTTGAAAGAAGTGAAGCAGTTGATTCATATGATTACTGATAAGTCTTTTGTTGCGGATAAAGGAAACTTTGACTCTTACATGCTCAAAGAGATTTATGAGCAACCGCATACAGTAGCTAATTTAGTAGCTGATAAAAGTGAGTTGAATTTAGATTTTGATATTGATAGAATCATAATCACAGCTTGTGGCACTTCGTGGCATAGTGCATTGATAGCGGAATATCTTATAGAAAAATTTGCAAGAGTAAATGTAGAGGTAGAATATGCATCTGAATTTAGATATAGATATCCAGTACTAAGCAATAGAGATTTAGTAATCGGTATATCTCAGTCAGGAGAGACAGCGGATACCATAGCGGCTTTAGAAATGACAATTGCTGCAGGATGTCATACCATGGCATTTGTCAACGTAGAGAATAGTACAATAGATAGAATCGTAGATCAATCAATATACCTTAAAGCAGGAACTGAAATTGGTGTTGCCTCTACAAAAGCATTTACGAATCAGCTGACCGCTATAAACTACTTGGTTGCTCAATTGATTTTAAAAAGTGAAACAGCGGTAAATTGTGATTTTAATAATACTAAGTTAGAATCATTGATAAGAGAGACTTTGGAAAAGACAGATATTGCCAATGTAGCAGAGATGATTGCATTAAGTAAGAATGCATTGTTTCTAGGTAGAGGTACCATGTATCCTGTAGCATTAGAGGGAGCTTTAAAGCTTAAGGAGATATCATATATTCATGCGGAGGGATATCCTGCAGGAGAAATGAAACATGGTCCAATAGCGCTGATCGATGAAGCAATGCCTGTAATAGCATTATGCCCAAATGATGAACATCTACCAAAGACCTTAAGTAATATTCAGGAAGTGAAAGCGCGTAAGGGTAAAGTAATAATAGTAAAAACTACGGATGTCGAATTGCCAGAAGGCTTAGCAGATTATACGATTGATGTACCAGTTTGTACCGAAGCCGAAGCGCCTATTATTATGAATATCCCATTACAATTATTGGCGTATCAAGTAGCGACTAATCTTTCATTGGATGTAGATAAGCCAAGGAATTTAGCAAAGTCTGTAACGGTAGAGTAATGGTGAAGTGGATTTATTTAATAGCATTTCTCTGTTTGACCAACGTTAGCTCATCTCAAATAGATTCTACTTGGATGATTTCGTTGAACCTTAATTATGCTAATGAATCTATACCACAAAACGGTAGCCAATTTAAAGAAACTACTTTTGCGGCGATCTGCAAAGACAGTTCAAATACTATAGTACCCAGTATTTCTCGTAAGTCACTTTTTAACAGCATTGGATTACAATACGGCCTTAGTTATTACAAAAGTTGGGCTAAAGGTTATGGTCATGTAGCCACTTTTTTTAGTGATAGTGATATATACCCTAAATGGGTTTGGCAAGCTAATGCGTATTATAGCATCATTAGTTCTGTGGAATTGAATCTTGGAGCTAAGAGAATAGATTTTTCGAGGAATTCTGGAGAATGGATTACTCAGTTTGGGCTTACTAGTTATTATGGAAGCTATTATGCAAATGCACAACTGGATAGAGTACAGAATGGTAGTACGGCAAAAAGAATTATCGCTAGGAAATACTTGAGAAGTGATTTAGACTATATACAGTTAGGTTACTATAGTGGCATTATCGACGAGTCTAATCTTTTAACATTGTCTAACGTGATTACAACAAATTCATATCAAATAGCTATGTATAAGCAACTGTATCAATCTCTTCATGGTCATATTTCGATATCTAGGTTAGAAGCAGAGGTTGAAGGGCAGAAGTCTACTTACACGAGTTTTTCAATAGGATTAACAGTTGTATTGTAATGTTGTTTTCTCAGCTGTCAGGGAATGTAAATGATGCACTTCTTTCGCAAGATGGAGGAGATATATCACTGTATTATATTCTATTTTTTGGTTTTGGGTTTGCATCTGTTTCTATTTTTATGATTCTGTTCATGGTGTGGAGAAGACGTAAATGTATCGTCGATAAAGTAATAGAGGCGGAGCTGATTGAAAAGTATCAAGATTTTTTGACAAGCTTTCTATTATTGCCATTGGATGAATCGTTTTTAGGAATACAAAAAAGTGATCGACAATCTAGTAGATTAGATTCAAAGGATATACAAGATCCATATAGGAGAAGGATACTAGCAGATCAAATTTATTTATTGCATTCGCAGTTGTCTGGGCAACAAGCAGTTCAGTTAGTTAATTATTTTTTTGGATTAGGATTGCAAGAAGAAATATTGAACATGATAAACTCTTCGAATTGGACAAACAAGGTGAAGGGTATGCAAATGATTCAAGCATTCGAATTGGTCGAATATGTAGATAAGATAGACGAGTATGTTAATCATAGCAATCGTGACCTATCAATTCATGCAATCGTGGTAAGGCTTTCACTTGACAGATCGTTAGCAGTGTTAAGTGAAATAAATTATAATCTCAATACATGGGAATGCCATAAGGTGTATGATGCGATCAAAAGATTTAGAATTGATAGTACTGATTTGTTGGACATACAATCAAGTGCTAATACTGGTTTTGATTTTCTAAATCGCTTAACAGACGCTTTTAATATGCCGTCTAAATCTAAAGTTGATAAAAAACTGCAATATGTTTAATTTGTTTTTGGAGTATGTCGTGCATTTTTTCGAATATGGAATATTTTTTTATTGCATGTTTATATTGACTTCATACATAGTCATTAGCTTTATATCCACAAAGGAGGTTTTTAAGTATACGAATCGTAAGAAGATATTAGAATTAGATAGTGTGATCTCTTCTCCATTTCAACCTTCAGTTAGTATCATTGCTCCTGCCTATAATGAGTCCGTTACCATAGTGGATAATATTAGATCATTATTGTCTTTACATTATTCTGCGCTGACTATTATCATTGTAAATGATGGTAGTAAGGATGAGACGCTTCAAGTAGCAATAGATGCATATGATTTATACCTTACAGATGAAGTTGCTGTAGAAGAGATTGCAGCAAAGCCTATCAGAGGGATTTATAGATCACGCAAGAAAGCTTTCTCTAAATTAATAGTTGTTGATAAGGAGAATGGAGGTAAAGCGGATGCTATCAATGTCGGTACTAATGTCTGTAGCACAGAGTATTTTGCTTGTATTGATGTGGATTGTATTATAGATCAAGATGCATTCTTACGATTAGTAGAACCTATTATGAATGGAGGTGATACTAAAGTAGGCGCAGTAGGTGGAATCGTTTGGTTGACAAATGATGCAGATATAAAATGCGGAAAAGTAATGAAGATCAGAGCGCCCAAATCATATATTGCTCAGATCCAAGTAGTAGAATATTTCCGAGCTTTTTTACTAGGACGACCTGCCTGGGCAAAAGATAATGGAATGCTTTTAATTTCTGGAGCTTTTGGAGTATTTGATAGAGAGACCGTAATGGCTGTAGGAGGTTATAATCATAATACAGTTGGTGAAGATATGGAGTTAGTGATGCGAATGCACAAGTACTATAGAGAAAATAATATTGATTATAAGATCGCTTACATTCCAGATCCATTATGTTGGACAGAAGCACCATCTGACTTTGCAGTACTCGGAAGACAACGAAATAGATGGACTAGAGGTACAATAGAATGTTTGAAGTTTCATAAGGAAATGTGCTTCAATAAGAAATTTGGGATACTGGGTTATATCAGTTATCCATACTGGTTATTAGCCGAATGGATCGCTCCTTATGCGGAAGCTGGCGGCCTGTTGTTTGTAGCGGTGATAGCGATATTGGGCTTAGCTAACTGGCCGTTTTTTTTAGCGCTTTTATTCTTAGTCTATACGTTTGCCGTAAGTATTAGTATCTACTCTATACTCATACAGGAGTTAAGTTATGCTAAGTACGAATCAGTTTCTGACTTGCTTATACTTGTGAAAGCCGCTTTATTGGAACCGATTAAGTATCATCCGAAAACGGTCAAGTGGGCTTTAAGCGGTAATCTAGATCATTTTACTGGCCAAAATAAAGGGTGGGGAGAAATGACTCGAACAGGGTTTAAAAAGGCGGATTAATTATGGCCTTACTTTTATCAAATAGATAAATTGACCTTCTAAGAAAAATAGGTGTTATATTACATAAGATTTATTGACTTAGAAATTTATTAATTATGTCTATTACTTCACCAAAAGGTATATTCGGAATTGCATCATTTCTTATCCTATGTCTTATAGGTACATTGTATTATGCTTATGATAAGACCACGGCATATGATAAACTTGAGCAATCATATCATAAGGTTCAAAAGGAAGTTAATAGCACGACTGAGCAATCAATTAATACCATTACTGCTGAAGAAACACAGATAGCTAAAGATCTTATTATAGGATCGTTTGATGATCTATGGGGAGGAATGGATTTTACCATGATACTAGACTATCACACAGAGGATTACTATATCTTAGAGCATGGCGAAATCTGGGACAACGCTCGTGTAAAGCAATTTATGCTAGATCAATTAAAAAATAAAAATCTGCCGAGAAGAGTGAATCGCATGGAATATCATACTATCGAAAAATTTGGAAATGCGATCAATGTAGCCTACGATAACTATGGTAACTTTTACAATGGGGATAGTTTAGTCTACCAAGGGCATTGGCTAGAGAGCGCTTTAATCATACCTACGGAGGCAGGATGGAGAATTAGAAGTATGCATAGTACTAGGATTCCAGTAGAGAAAAAGTAGTTGCGTAAGCTAAAATTCTGGTGCTACATGTAAAGAAATTACCTCGCCACTTATGGGATGTGTAAATGTTATCATCTCGGCATGCAGATGTAAGCGCTTGTCTTTTTTGCCATAGAGATCATCACCTACGATAGGTGCATTAAGACCATCAGTATGCGCGGCGTGTACTCTTAACTGATGCGTTCGACCAGTGATAGGGTAGAAGTGTATTTTAGTCTTTCCATCTTTTCTTTCTATCACTTCATACCTCGTCCGAGCTGACTTACCGTATTCATGACATACCTTTTGGTAAGGCCTATTATTGATGTCGAGTTGCAAAGGTAAGTCTATATATCCTGCATCATCTTTGACTATGCCAGCAAGTAATGCGACATATCTTTTTTTAACAGTACGCTTTACAAACTGAGATTGTAACTGTGTATATATCTCTTTTGTTTTTCCTATGACTATTAATCCTGAAGTAGACATATCTAATCTATGTACTATCAAAGGGCCAGTCGAATGAGGGTATTTGGCTTTCATTCGTTCTTGCACTGAATCCGTAATATGCTTTCCTGGTGCAGATAGGAATTCCGACGGTTTGTTGATGACGCATAAGTACTCGTCCTCGTAGACAATCTCTAATGTTTTGCCAATCGCAGGATTAGTGAGTAAAGGATTAGAATCTATATCCATACCTGCTAGCATATGTCCTAATATAGGCTCACATTTACCTCTACAGGCTGGATAGAAGTTGCCGTGTTTTCTGATTTCAGAGTTAGGTGATTTACCCCACCAAAATTCTGCTAATGCCATAGGTGTCAATTCATTGTCAAACGCATATTGAAGCATCTTGGGTGCTGCACAATCTCCAGTGCCAGATGGCGGTATATCTATCACTCTTGTCCTAAAGATGTCTATCACATTTCGCTTCTCGCCGGATATGTTAAGGAAGTTGTATTGATCAAATAGCCATTGCTGTAATGCATGAGATTTTGATTTGCGTTCTTCCTTAAGTTGCTGTAATTGGTTGTGCAATGTTAGATGTTCATCTTTTGCATTAGCTAGCTGTTGATCTATATATTCTGTATAGGCTTGGAGTAGAAACTGTGCGTTCAGACTCTCTTGCTTATGCTTCGCAAGTAAAGATAGCTGTGTCTCTTCATCTGACTGATGTTGATTTAGTTCTCTTTCTGATTTTCTTCTCTTCTTATCATTTTTAAGTTTTGATTTTAGAGCCTTTAACTTATCAGAATAATCTTGTGCTATAGTATGATAGATTTCTTTGGATACAGAGAGTTGCGCATTACTTTCTAGCCTTGATATCTCTTTAGTGAGATTAGCTAGTTGTATAGTTTCTTTTTGGAAGTAGCTAGTAGGATCAAGGATGTCGTATATCGGTGGAGCAAATCCATTGATAACAGTCTTGCCTGACATCATACCTGAAAACGCAGTTATATACCCAAGTTTGCCTAATGGGTTTTTCACCACCAAGACACCAAACATTTTGCCTATCCCTCGATCAGTATCTATTCCAAAGTCATGAACGAAATCAGTCTGATGAAGTAAATACTCCTGAAGCTCATTAACAGCGACGATTGCCAGAGGGTGAGGATCGTAATAAAATGGAAATGTAAATCTCTGAGGTAGAGAAATGTGGCTTATATCCGATTGGTAATATTTAAAAACGTTCTTTGTCATGGCCCACAAATGTAAGCTATAGGCAATAGAGTTATCAATTTGACAGACAATAGATTCTCATCGTATCACACTAGATTAACATCCTAATAATAACTCGATTTGATTTTGCTTGAGTACATACTTCCTGTCTGTGGTAAGTATGATTACGCTTTCTCCATCTTTGCATTGTGATACTAAATCATCCGCTTTGATATCGGTATATACCTTGTCAGAGTACAATCTTAAGGTTCCTGTTTTATTATCTTTAATGGCGATCTGGAAAGTAGGAGCGTCAATCGCTGATAATCTTTCACTATCCTCTACTATTTGCAAGGATATTTGACCATACATTTGCATTCCTAGCATCAATCCACTTTGAGACCAAGGCATATCCGAGAGTAATTTATCTTCATACTTTATAGCAAGTTCTACTGTATAATCTGTGGAAACTACAGCTCTATATGGATCGTTAAACAAAGTCTGGGCTTTACTGGATATAGATAATAATATACATGCGATGGTGATTTGTAATATTTTCATAATGTGATATTTGATAGAGTTAATAATTACTCCAAATGTCATAGACTTGGTTAAGTATCGCTAAAATAGCCTGTAAAACGATGTAAATGAAATGTAAAAGCCTGTATTCTAAGGAGTAATGATTGTAAATTGCAGCTCAGACTTTCATCATGAAAGCTGAAGATTAGGTAAGTGATATAACTTATTGAGTGGAAATATTCTAAAATTACTTCAATATGAAGAATTGGACAAAGATAGCCTTGGTTGCTATTTTATTGGCTTCGCTAGGATTAATGGGAGCTACAGGCCTTAGGTCTAACGCCCAGATCGAATGGAATGCAGAGTCGGTTAATCTAGCTCTGAGACAAGTAGCGCATCAGCTATATAAGCTCTGTGATAACCACACTGAGCGAATAGAGGCGGTGGAGCAAAGTGGAGACTTCGTTTTTTCTATTCGCGTAGAGGAGTATGTAGATTACGATATGCTTCCTAGCTTGATAGATAAAGCGCTTAAAGATTTTGGATTACCTAGTAAGTATGAAGTGGCTCTCAAAAACTGTGAAGATGATCAGATCGAATTGGGGTATACTTATATTGCTCTGACGCGAAATGAAGTGGCTTGTAGAGGTAGAGAGTATGACCTCAATTGTAGTAAAATACAAATCACTTTTTACGAGCCCAAGAGTGAAAGTTCTTTATTTAATTACTTATTGATAACGCTGCTACTTGGAAGTATAATAGGTCTACTACTATTCAAGTTTGCTTCAGTGAAAGAGGAGGAGGAAGTTGATAATGTAGCCTTGCCGAAAGCGAAATCCGAAGTAAAGGATAATAGCATATCGATAGGTAAGTTTAGATTTGATCATATCAATCAATCTCTAACTACCCAAGAGGAAATTACTAGCCTTACGTTTAGAGAATCAAAGTTGTTGCATTATTTGGCTACGCATGCTAATCAAGTATTGAGCAGAGATCAAATCCAAGCCAACGTATGGGAAGATGAAGGTGTTATCGTCGGTAGAAGTTTGGATGTATTTATCTCTAGATTAAGAAAGATACTAAAGAGTGATGATTCTATACAGATCAAAAGTGTGCATGGAGTAGGGTATAGATTGGAGTTGAAGTAAGATGCTGTTGTTTTGTTTTAGAGTTTGGAGATAGATAAGTTATTCTGATCTGAGTAAAGAAAAACAGCCCTATACATCAATAGAGGTATAGGGCTGTAGTTAAGATATATCTTAATCCTAAATGAAATTTATTTATTTCTGTTTAAGTGTATCATGACATTTTACTGATTTACCACTTTCAACAGTGATGATAGTTTGCTCATAATCATCGATTAGATAAATAGGGCTTTTATCTTTCATTCTTACTGTAGAGACAGTTTTTCCGGTGTCTTTATTGACTTTTACTACTTGCTTATCTTTTTTAGCTTTCATAAATATGTATACGAAGTCTTTGTCTTCTTTAGTCGCCATGTATCTAGTGTTACTGATGCCAAATACTGGAGCGCCACCTACATAAAGGCCGTTACTTTTAGTTCTCTCATCAGCACCGTCGGAGCTTGCATCTTGAAAAGAGCCACTCATCATTCTATCCATTCTATTAAGGTCTGAGATTGCTCCTCCTACATTGACACCTCCGATTGTAGACGCCATTGCCGTCAACGCACCAAAAGCTCTTGAAGCAGAAACTGGCTTGTAATGATTATTAAATTTAACCTTTCCTGTTTTGCTTACTAAAGCTACATTCTGACTAGACGAGATAAAATATCCTGACTCTCTTACATCTATACTTGCCCAATCTTCAGAATCATTAAACTTTTCAAATTTAATATCTTTTGCAATTTCCTTAGAAGTTCCTTTTTTGATATCGAAAGTAGTAAGCTTTTTGTCAGAGAATATCACAACTTTGTTATCGTCTTGATCAAATGCTACTGCTGGATTTCCTTTTATTTTGACATCGTCTTTACTTACTTTATCTCCTTTAGTATAATTGAGGATATTAGATTTTTCTCCTGAAATGTAAAATACACCTTTGCTTACAGCACTGACAAATATTACTCTTCCAGAAACACCTTTGTCCCATTTTTTCTTACCATTCTTATCTAAAAGAGTGATTTTTCCTTCTTGCTCATACTTTGAAATAGTAATATATCCTTTGTCAGATTTTATTACTTGATCGCTTTGTCCAGGATAGTCTGGTTTTTTCCAACGCAGTGATTGGGTTTTAGAATCATAGATATTCATCCCTTTTTTATGCATTACGATTATTTCATCGCCAGACTTCTGTATTCCTAATAATTTGTCTTTCAGCTTTATTGGTTCTGATAGTTGTGATTTACCATCATTAGTAGTAACGAGATCCATATACTTATCTACGCCTACAAATAGCTGATTGTCTTCTTCATTTACAACTATAGTTTTAATATCATCGTCATATTCTTTAGTCCAAACTTTAGCACCGCTTTTTAGATCGATTCCTATGATTGACTTCTTATAAGCTACAACCATGATATTGTTTATAGTCACAGGGTCACCACTTAGAAACGATGTCTTACCCTTGAGAAGACCACCTAGTCCACCTTTTGCCTTGTCGATATCAAGTGACCATAATGGAGAAGTAGTTACGAGATCGTACCAAACGAGTTCATATCTTTTATCTTTTTTAATCTGAAAAAGTATAGCGTTATCCGACTGATATAATTTGTAATCCATGATTGATATATCCTCAGATTTTGAATCCATAAGTGTTTGTCCATCTGTGGCATTCACAACTTGTAGAGATTCTTTACCTAATAGATTTTGTGTTTTAGCTACAAAATATGGCAATTGCTCAATCATGCTTACCGTTGACATCTCAACAGCCTTGAGATTTTCATTGATCCATATCACTTCTCCACTAATCGGATCTAATCCAGCCATTGCTTTATCTCCTCCGACAAGCACTGTTCCGTCATTAGCTTGTTTTAACCAGTTGATTTGATACAGCTTATCTTTAAGTGAAGTTTCCCAGTCTTTCTGAGATATTCCCATTTGAGTCAAGCATATAGCACATAGTAGTGCTATCATTCTAAATGTTGATTTCATTGTAATTTTTTGAGTGTAACCTACAGACTATAGGTGTACGTTAAATAATAATTATCTTAATTGAGGGTAATAATAGAAAAAAGCTTTCTGTCATACTAGTAACTTCTTCCATAATGTCCAAAAAGCATATTTTTAGAGGTAGGATTATATTATGAAAGTTATCGAGAAGTCTGATTCAAGGTTTTAGTTATGTTGGAGACAGTCAAGCGTGAGCACCCAAACTTTCATAATGTCCCAAAAGCACATTTTTCGAGTTAGAAATATATTATGAAAGTTATCGAGTAGTCGGATTTTTTGCATTAGGCATAAAAAAAGCTGTCCTATAATAAGAACAGCCTTTTGTCTAATTGCTTTTTTTAATCGGTGAGTTAGTCTATTGAAAGCTAACTCATTACTCTCAATCCCTTATTAGGCATTAAAAGATGTACCGCACCCACAGCTTTCGGAAGCATTAGGATTGTTAAATGCGAACCCTCTATTATTTAGTCCGTTTAACCAGTCGATTTCCATACCTAAAAGGTAGATGCCATGCGACTTCTCCATAAATACTTTGATCCCATTGCTATAAGTAACCGTGTCTTTCTCTTTCTGTACATCAAAACCTAAAACATAGCTAAATCCACTACATCCGCCACCTTTTACACCTACGCGTAGACCATACTCCTCAGGAACGTTTTGCTCGCTCATGATTCGCTTTAATTGCATTACTGCATCGTCTGTAAGTATTACTGATGATGTGTTTACCGCTTTATCTATTACTTCACTCATAGTATTATTATTGTATTTCTGCTAATCTAAACGTTTATCGCCTAGCATAGTTCTCTTAACTAGTGCAAATATAATGCAGAATGTTGTATTAGGGACATTTTGGACTTGATGATCTCTGAATACTCTTCATTCATACCATGACTAGAGGTGTTTTCTGACATCTATCCAAGGTACTCCGGCAGCATCTGCGGCATCCATCCCTTTTTCTCCATCTTCAAATACAAGACACTCATTAGGAGCCACACCTATATGATTGGCGCCTTTGAGCCATACTTCAGGGTGAGGTTTTGGATTTTGCACGTCATCCGCTGATATTATGATATCAAACCAATCGATAATACCTGCATCTTCTAAAGCTGCAATAGCGTTAGGCCTACTAGATCCAGTACCTATAGTCATAGGTATCTTACCATAGTAATGTTGAGCTATTTCGATTATGGGGGCTATTTTTTTGATGGGTCCAGCATTCGCCTTTACCTCTCGATAAGTAGATTGTTTTAATTTGGTAAAGTCTTCTGTATCGATAGACCAGTTGTTCTCTGAAGCCAATTTGACAATCAGTTGTCTAGTTGGGATGCCTGCATTGATTTCTATCATCTCGGCTGTGATAGGTAAGCCAAAATGAGTGCCTGTCTGAATCCATGCATCTATGTGTAACTGCATATTATCTACCAATGTACCATCGAGGTCAAACAATAATGCTTTTACTTCATCACTAATTTCTATACCGCAGCTAAATTTCATATTCATTTTAAAAAGATAAATAAAAGGAAAGTCAAAGCACAAACCTAAACATTCTCTTGATGATTAGAGCGCTTCTTGAATCAATATTATGATACCAATATCAATGGAGGTTCGATTGATTGTTGTTGATCTTATGACGCAATGTGCGGATTATTTCATTTATAAAATATACACTACATCCTGCCAAGAGAAGATATCTAGTCAAGGTAATCGTATATCGTACTTTAGAAGAACCTTCTTCTTTACCATATATTATATAAGTGCAGACTATAGCAAGGGTTACCATAGCTAAGGTAATGGCAAGGGTATACACTTTAAATTTAGTGCTATACGTATTACTATTGCGATGCTTCCGCTTATCTAAGTACATCACCAAAATGAACATAACGAAAACGATCATTGATAAGTTACTATCCATAACACGTAGTGTTTTAAAGTGTAATCCAACGAAATGGAGTATCTCAGCTAATTGAATTCAGAAATACTATGTTGAAGATAGTAGAAATATTTGCTTGTTAAACTCTTTTGCTAGGTGAGTTCTACGTAATTGCTTCTATGAAGGTAGAGTGTTTCTCTACTTACTAGGTGCTTGACTGTTAGATTTGCTATCAATCATAAATGATATTTAGAATAGAGACGAGTCAACTTGATGCGAATTTTGATCTTGATTAGCAGCAAATCTACTACCTTAGCCATTCACTATTATTAAACCTAATTACATTAAGTGGAAACATTCTTAGAAATACTCAAATATTCAATACCGGCACTCATAGTATTTGCTACCATTTATACTATCATGAAGAAGTATATGGATAATCAATACGCGCTCGAATCACTCAAGTTTAGACAAGGGCAAAATCAAGATATATTGCCACTCAAGTTGCAAGCATATGAGAGATTGATGCTGCTCTGTGAGCGTATCTCTATTCCTAATCTGACATATAGATTAGCGAATAAGGATATTACCAAAGAGCAACTACAGACTGCGATGATGATAGCCATACAGCAAGAATATGAGCATAACCTGACTCAACAGATTTATGTATCTGATAAGCTATGGGATATCATCAACTTAGCGAAAGACCAAACTATACAACTTATTGGTAAGGCATCTGAAGGTATGCAAGCCGGAGATCCACCTTCGATGTTAGTGGAGAGAGCAACTCGTCTGATCGACAGTATGAGTATGAATCCACTCGAACAAGCAAAATCTGCCATCAAGCAAGAGATAAAGCAACTACTCTAATAGTACAACACATAAGATATGACAGCTATCAAAAGATTATTATACTTATCTATCACAGTTCTACTGCTTAGCGGATGTTCCAAAAAGCAATACGTATATGTAGCAGATATCGATACTGATTACATTAGAGTCAATAAGTATTCTGCTAAAGAAGACAAGACGGTAAAGGACATGATCGCTCCGTATAAAGAGCAACTCGATGCCGAAATGAATGTCGTGCTTGGTGTAATAGCAGACGATATGGTTAAAGCAAGGCCTAATTCTAATCTTGGAAATTGGTTTGCAGATTTGCTACAGACAATATCTAATATTGAGTTCGACGGATATGTAGATTTTGCAGTGCAGAACTACGGTGGTCTACGTGTACCAGTAGTAGCTAAGGGTGACCTTACTGTTGGAGATATTTATGAAGTAATGCCTTTTGATAATAAGTTAGTAGTACTCAATCTTAGTGGTGAGAAAACACTATTACTACTTAACAGGATTGCTGATTACGGTGGATGGCCTATCAGTAGCAATCTCACCTTCAGTATCGAAGATGATAAAGCTACCAATATCATGATCAAAGGAGAGCCTTTTGATATTAAGAAAACCTATCGAGTAGCATTACCTGATTATACGGCTAATGGCGGTGATAAGTGTGACTTTCTTAAAGGTGAGCCGCAAGAAGATAATGACAAAATGATCAGAGATCTAATTGTAGAATATTTTGAAAATAATCCACCTACGGAGCCAATAGTAGCACCTACAGGAAAGAGGATTAAATAGTAGGCGCTTGTTGGCAGTATTTAACTGCAGGTAGCGGTTTTTTAGATAGAAGTATATAGTAAACAGTTGGTATTAGATTAAAACACCACAATCATGAACAGAAGAATATTTATACAAAAAGCAGGACTAGGATCACTCGTAATGAGTAGTGGAGCATTTCCACTTATGGCAATGCATGACCCTAACATCGCTAGACTGACTATACTTCATACTAATGATGTACACAGTAGGGTAGAAGCATTTCCTATGGATGGTGGGCGTAACGAAGGGCAAGGAGGAGCGTCAAGAAGAGCGTCGCTCATCAAAAAGATAAGATCAAGAGAAGAGCATGTCCTGCTATTAGATGCTGGAGATATATTTCAAGGGACTCCATACTTCAACTATTTCGGCGGTGAGATAGAAATGAAGCTAATGACCGAGATGGGATACGACGCAGCGACTATTGGTAATCATGATTTTGATGGTGGTATCGACGGATTAGCCAAGCAACTAAAGCATGCTGATTTTGATATGCTTATCGCTAATTATGACTTCTCTAATACGGTGATGAAAGGCAAGACCAAAGAATATCGTATCTGGCAGAAGGGAGATATCAAAGTAGGTGTGTGTGGTGTAGGTATAGCCTTAGATAGTTTAGTGCCTAAGGCGCTTTATAAAGATACGGTTTATAGTGATCCTATCTCTAATGCTAATCGAGTAGCTAATATTCTGAAGAATGATGAAAAATGTGACCTTGTAATCTGTCTTAGTCATATGGGATATAACTATAAAAGTGATAAGCCATGTGATACCAAACTTGCAGAGAATAGTAAAGATATCGATATCATTATCGGAGGACATACACATACATTTATGGATGAGCCAGACGTACGCAGAAACCTCAATGGTGAAGAAGTAATTATCAATCAAGTAGGCTGGGCTGGGCTTATGTTAGGTAGGTTAGAAGTGATGATCGAAAAAGGTAAAAATAAGAAGTGTATTACTTGTAGAAATAGCTATGTACGTTAAACAATATATTGGATAATTAAAGATCTGAATCTTTATAACTATAAATCTTCGCTCTAGATGGAAAAAGCACTTCAAACTATGGTGGACAACATGCCAGCAAAAACAGGTAAGTCATTATCCGAATGGAAAGCGATTCTTCAAAAGAAAGCTTTTGCCAAGCATGGAGAGGCTGTAAAGTATCTTAAGTCTGAACATGGAGTAACACATGGATTTGCTAATACTATAGTAACGCTATCGAAAGCAGAGGATCATGCTCCTGAAGATCTAGTCGCTAATCAATACAAGGGCAAGGAAGATCTATTGCCCATTTATGAGAAACTCATAGTCGAAATCAAGAAACTAGGCGATGACATTACCATCACTCCAAAGAAGGGTAGTGTAAGCATCATTCGAAAAAAGCAATTCACTTTAATCAAGCCAGCAACCAAAACAAGAATTGACTTAGGTCTTAAGCTCAAGGATAAGCCTATAGGTGATCGATTAGAAGGTTCTGGTCCATTCGGAACTATGTGTACCCACCGAGTGAAATTGGCCAATGTAGCGGATGTAGATGCAGAGTTAATCGGTTGGATTGGCGAAGCCTATGAGAAATCTATATAAGGTTATCATCTCTGATATATGATCAAAAAGAGTCTCAATCCTTAGTATTTTACTTTTGTCGCAAAGGCTAAAGGTTGTCTTGTAACTATAGATCCTTTCTATATTCATGAATGAATCATGTGATCTTTCGATTCATTTGTCTAATAATCCGCGTTGAAGGTCTACTTTCTACTGATCGTGAATTACAAAATGGGTGGCACACTTTTCTAACTTTTGAATGGATCAAGGACTTACATATTTCAAAATAAAATTGCGTCTAATTGCATCTTTTTTTGCTTCTACAAAACATTGTTCCCAATATTATAACTCGATTTTCTGAAATGGAAAATTCACATTTGGTGCATGCTTAGAAAGTGCGTTAAAAAGCTTCATATTACGAATTTTAACAAATTAAATCTTTAACTAAAGTGTAATTTGCTACTCTTCAAGCATGTGGATAATTAAGTGGAAAAGATATTCATATGGTTGAAATTCAACATGTTATAAGAGTTTATGTTTTTTATAAAAAAGAAGATCGGATACTATTTAATGTGCCAAAAAAGAGACACTTTTGTTGACTAACTAAAAAAAGAGTGACACAGATTATATTGGCAAGAAATATGATCTAATGATTACCCTAGAGTAAAAGACCTGACTAAAGCAGGCACGAAGTGATCTTTTTGTATGAAGTTTCTACTTGTATTAACTTTTTACCGTGTTATCCCTCATTACCATGATTCCCAGTCTTGGTACTGCTCACGATTAAGATCCTTGATGAACATATTTTTTTGAGACCGTTATATTTATAAGAATACGAATGATAAAGGATCCTGATATCGTCTGGAACAATTGTCTGACCATAATAAAGAAAGACGTAAATCCGCAGAGTTATAAAACGTGGTTTGAGCCTATTAAGGCTGTTAAATTCAAAGAAAACATTCTTACCATTCAAGTGCCTAACAAGTTCTTCTATGAATGGTTAGAGGAGCATTATGTAAAAGAGTTAAAGAAAGCGATTACAGCGGAGATAGGAGCTAATGCAAGACTTGAGTATCAGATACTAGTTGATAATCACAGAAAGATAGGTCGTAATGCAGCAACAGCAGACCAGTCTCCAAGTCCAGGAGCTTTTGAATCCGAGAGAATCAAAAATCCATTTGTAATACCAGGAATCAAAAAGCTTAATATAGATCCACAGCTTAATGTAGATTATACATTTGATACATTTATTGAAGGTGAGTGCAACAAGCTAGCAAGGTCTGCCGGTAAAGCGATAGCCGCTAAGCCAGGAGGTACCGCTTTTAATCCTTTATTTATATATGGTGATGTAGGATTAGGGAAGACGCACTTAGCTCAAGCTATAGGTAGTAGTGTGATCTCTCAATTTAAAGATAAGCAGGTACTGTATGTTACCTCAGAGAGATTTACGAATCAAGTGATCCAAGCGATCAAAAATAATGGAGTTAACGATTTTATGAATTTCTATCATATGATAGATGTACTGATCGTAGATGATATCCAATTCTTAGCAAATAGACCGAAGACTCAAGAGATCTTCTTCAACATATTTAATCAACTACACCAAAGTGGTAAGCAATTGATACTTACATCTGACAGGCCTCCAAAAGACCTTAAGGATGTAGACGATAGATTGATTTCTAGATTTAAATGGGGACTTTCTGCAGATTTGACTACTCCAGATTATGATACTAGATTGGCGATATTTGATCGTAAGATGGTATTCGAAGGTGTAGAATTGCCTAACGATGTAGTAGAGTACGTATGCTACCATATACGTAACAATGTGCGTGAACTTGAAGGTGTACTCGTATCCCTAGTGGCTCAGAGTACTCTAAACAAACGAGAAATAGATATCAATCTTGCAAAGGAAGTTATTGCACAGTTCATCAGTCAAGTAAGCAAAGAGATTACGGTTGATAATATCAAACAACTCGTTGCCGATTACTTCAATCTACCTGTAGAGAAACTACATAGTAAGACACGTAAGCGTGCAATAGTATTAGCCAGACAGCTATCGATGTATCTAGCCAAAAACTTCACGAATAGCTCCTTAAAAGCAATCGGTAGTGAGTTTGGAAATAGAGATCATAGTACTGTGATCTATTCTGTCAAAGCAGTTCAAGATATGATGGATACAGATCTAGTATTTAAGGATACTGTTGCTGATCTAGAAAAACAAGTACAACTGAATTTAGTATCGTAATTGACTTACACAAAAGCAAAAACGAATTTAATATATAGGCCGATCATCTGATGATCGGCCTTTTTTGTTTTAGATCTTGATCACATGGTGGTTTTCTATTGATTGATTTGCTAAGTGAAGTTGTATGATATATCTTCCTGTCGGTAGATGAGTGAGGTTAATATCTTTTGGGTCAAGGAGTATCTTTTGACCGAGTAGATTGCTAATCGATGCATGTTCAATTTCTATTGGGCAATCTATGTTGATCTGCCCAGTACTTACGTTGGGAAATAGGGTAGCTACTTTCGTTTGCACTATATGAGCCACGTTGGTCGCTTCACAAAAATCATAATCCCATTCTACATCATTCCATGCATCCCATATTTCATTAGGTGTGCCACCACCAGGGATCCTCCAAATAGAAAACTCTGGTCCAGCTATCTTCATAAAGCGATTAAGTTCGTCGCCTGTCATGAGATTACTTTCGGTAGCCGTCATATGATGAATTGGCTTAGTAGCGCCTAAAGCTCTATATTCTTCCGTACCCACTTCTATCCAATATTCTAAATCATCAAGAAGAGTTCCTCCACTCCAAATCTCTACATAGGTCTGAGGCATATAGCCGTCTACAAATGAATCTATAAGATCTAATCGAAAGTTGTGGTCAGCTGGATTACCCCATGTCGAACAGTAGATTTTGAAATCGTCTGTAATATATCCATCAGCTATAGCTCGTTGTCTTGCGTTGTAGAAGGCGACAAATAGACTACTTAAAGGCTCAGCTTTACCATCAAATTGACTTTCCACATCTATGACGTAGCCATCGTATCCAGTTTTGGCAGCCAGATATAATGCTTCGGCTTGGGCTTCATCATTTTCTGGATAGTTGTAAGACCATGCCCATATCTCCATATCATGTTCATGATAGGCAGTGATAATACTACGATCCACTATCTCGGTCCACCATACACTATCTACGGTGCCATCGGCCACTTTAGTATATACACGTTTGATGCCTACAGAGGCTAGACTATCAGCCACTTCTGTATGCGTATCCATTCCTGTCAATTCAACATACCAAATCCATGCACCTAATCGATTTTCGCATTCCGATTGTGCGACCGTACTATACGTTAAGAGAGTGAGCCATATAAGTTGAATGAATTTCATTTCTACAAGGTAGGTATTAAGTACAAAATAGACTACCTGAAATAAAAAAGAAGCACAACCATAACGGTTGTACTTCTAGGATCAATTAAACATAATCTTTTAAGCTACGTCAGTATATCCCATCTTATTAAGTATGAGTATGGCTAGCTTGTCAAAAAAGCTCTGATACTTTCTTCTAGGTACCTTACTACCTGTAACCGAGCCTTTACTTATATATTTATTATTTCTAAGAAAGCTTCTTTTTCCTTTTAGTCTTAAGTTGTTTTTCACTGATTTCATGCTGCTGCTAAATCCCATGGTTTTATTGGTTTTGATGAGATACTAAGTACTTACTATTCCTTATGGATTTCCACTTTACACGATCTATGAAGTGGAATTTTCGACTAATATTGAAAAAGCCTTGGATCAATTTCAAATTATATATACCGATTACATCAATTTTATTGCCGTTCGTAAGAAATATGAACCTTTTATCATTTAACTCTTGAATACAAGCCAGTGACATGATATTTGATATACATTTATAAAGGTATATAGGCTGATTTAACCCTAGAACATGTATTAGTTGTTGTAAATTGATTCTACGACTTCTAAGTAAAGGATACTAGATATAACTGGTATCCTTTTTCTTTTAATAGGATCGGATACTTAATTGTGTCTTGACATTAGTGGATAGCATCTATGGCCTGATATGTATAATTGGTTTGCTTAATTGAATGCCATTTGATAGATGCATTGTCAATATATAATATCCATTATCTAATGTGCTAATGTCGACTTTATATTGGTTGTCAAGTTTTCGCGAAAGTAATGGTTTGCCATGAATGTTTATTACGCTGATATATTCTATTGGGTATGTACTACTAATTTGATACAATCCTGATCCTGGATTAGGAGCTATCGTAATGTCTGTTTCGATTATTTCATTGGAAGTGTTAGTAGCGTTTTTAATCTCCAGATTTCTAATCATATTGACGTCATAAGATAAGTATGATTCTTCATGCGTTTCCAGTGGCGTACCTGTGAGATTGATAAATTCTATAGAGCAGTCACCTTTGAAATTGCTAGGTAAATTGATTTTATGATTCACTTCAATTCCTTCAGACTGATTATCTATTACTAAATAATCATTAGCACCTTCACCCCAAGTTATTTTAGCTCTGCACCTTAGAGATTGTAGCTCAGGCAAAAAATCACTTTCATCTCTAAACTGTACCAAATCAAAACTCAAAACTGGATTGTCTATTTCATTGAGATCTAAACAGGCGCTAATATTCGAATATCCATTATGATAGTTTTGCACCGATTGGAAATCCAGAATGTCATCAGGGCATGGATAGAAAAACTCTTCATCAGTACCGCCACCTTTGGCCAAATATTGGAACCCATTATATTCGACGATATTTTCGATATTAAAAATGTCAAGTTCGTTTAGGTTCTTTTCTTGATCACTTAGGTCATTATAGTAAGTACCGATGATCTTAATTTGAGGATCAAACGTATATACATCTGGCTGTCTATCTAAGGCTGCATTTGTACTAGTGTATGCATCCAAGACAATTTCACTATGATCACCGATGACGAAGTCTGCAGTGGTAAATCGATGGCCACTTGGTAATGCTTCTTCTAGTATATAAAAATTTTCTTTTAAGGTCTCACCTTGATCATTCAGAATAGTATAATTGATCCTTGTATTGGCCTCTAAAGCGTTACAGCTAAGGTTGCTTATAAATACATCGAAATGAGTAGTATCATCACTGCAGGATCGATTGACATCGACTAATTGATAGTCGAGGCTATTATATATTGGATCAAAAATATCAATGCGATAGGGACGTAGATTGAAGTTGTTATTGTTTTCGTTTTCATCAAGATCATAATCTGCAGTGGCTGAGATATATTCTCGACCGGGCTCTGTAATATATAATAAGGTATCAAAAGTCATCGTTGCTGATTCTCCTGATTTTATAGATTGTAAAAATTCAAACTCGTGATCTAGAATAGAGTTTGGATCATCTATATTAATTATGATTCCTGAATTATCAGGAATGTCTTCGGAGCCAAAGTTGACTAACCTGATTGTAAACGGAAGAAACTCATTGCGCAGGCATTGTCGTTGTGTTATGAAGTCTATTTGTACACCTACATCATATTGAAATTTAGGTGCGTCAATATCTGATTGAGGTAAACCTACCGCTCTCCAGGCTTCTATGACTTGAGCTAACTCAGGACTTTCTTCGCCAAATAGAGCTGTGCTTGCGGTGATGCTACTTTCGTACATATCCATGTAGTTAGATGTAGGAGTGAGGTAGTTACTTTGTACTTGCCACACTATTTCTATGGCTTTGTCCATTCCGATTCCTAGGACATTATAAGGTTCACCTAATTCTGTAGTATCACTTCTACCTTCGACTAATAGATGGAACCATAAATTGCCAATAGCACTATGCTGATGTACGCCTCCACCATCTATCCAGTTCTGACCTTTGTAATAGGCAGGCATGTTTTTTCTTTTAGGATCATCCATATATCTAAAAGGCTCAAATAAATCTGTTAGCAAAAAAGATTCACCGATCTGCCAGTCAAATTCATCTGGAGCAAAGTAATACTCTGCAGCCTTACCAAATATATCACTCATAGATTCATTGATGGCTCCTGATTCAAAGGAATAAATTAAATCAGAAGTATAGTCTGTGATACCATGCATAAACTCATGCGCTACTACCTCTAAGGTAGTCAATGGTCCACGATGACAATCACCATTACCAAACCAAGCATTGTTGCCATCCCAATATGCGTTGACATAATTCACTGTACCTCGAGCATGAACGACTGGATTCATCGATTTACCATTGCCATCTAATCCATCCCAGTTAAATCTATGTAGCATCAGATCATAGAATTTTTCAGTGGCATAATGAGCATCTAGCGCAACTTCATCTTGATTGGCATTGGTCAAATCCCAATTAGTCGATGCATTTCGAAATGGAGTCAGATCATTATTGTAAGTAGTAATGCCATCGCCTCTGGTAAGATCTTGTAAAATATAATCACCATCAGACGTGGCCTCTGTTATGATTTCCTGAACACCATGATATTTAGTGTGAGCCGTAGCAGGTGTAGAGTCATGAGCAAGGCCTGGAAGGTCTAATAATATGCTTCCGTTTAAGGCATCTACAAATATTATTTTTTTTGCAATCGGTGTTGATGTGTATACTTCTACTTTGTACACAAGGCTATAATTGGAAGATACTTTTGGGAAGGCCTTATCTATAATCATAAGTTCTACAGGTGCTACTCTATCCTCAAAGTATTGATTTCCTGGCATTGAATTTTTAGCTATTATAATCGCTTCATGTGCTTGGACTGTTGGTGTGGTTTCTATATTTATATCTTGAGCTAAGTACCCATTGCTGCTGATGACATAGTTGTTCTTGGAATGTAAAATGTAACTGCTTCCAAAGACATCTAAGTTCTTATAAGTTTGTACATATTTACTATGGAGATAGCCATTTGTACTTCTTTTCTCGCTGTGGATAATAAGTGATAAGGGGTCTATATTTTTAGTTGTGCATACTTCTGATAATACTTCGTCAGGAGCTACTTTTTGGGAATTATATCTTCTATGTTTATAATCATCCTGTATTGAGGATTGACTAATTAAAAGCGATGGGATCAATGCCAAAAGAAATAATTGTATTAAGGATTGCATTCTCATAAAGTGGTTTTTTGATGGATTTAGTATTTTAATATTTCGTCTGTCACTTTAAAATATGAAATATTGAATAGATGTTGTACGCTTATTTTATTCGATGTGTAATCATGTATTAGTAAAGACAGTATTTTTGAATGCTTATTTCGTAGCATCGTATCTGTGACAGTCGATAGCATGATCATTCACCATACCTATAGCTTGCATATAGGCATAACAAATAGTTGGACCTACAAATGTAAATCCTTTCTTCTTTAGATCTTTGCTCATGGCTTTGCTGATTTCCGTCACAGCAGGCACTTCACTCATATCTTTCCATTGGTTGATGATCGGCTTGCCATCTACAAAGCTCCAGATGTATTTATCAAATGATCCAAACTCATCTTGAATTTTTAGAAAAGCAATTGCATTTTTTCTTACACCAAACACCTTGAGCCTATTGCGAATGATGCCAGGGTTGAGCAGTATTTTTTCTAGTTTTTCATCAGAATACTTAGCTAGCTTTTTAGCATTAAAATCGGCAAATAGCTCTTTGTAATTGGGACGTTTTTTTAATATCGTAAACCAAGACAATCCAGCTTGTGCACCTTCTAGGTTAATCATTTCAAATAGCATCCTGTCGTCATGCTGAGGTACTCCCCACTCGGTGTCATGGTATTCTATATCTAGAGGATCATGTAAGCACCAAGTGCATCGTGTCTTTTCAGATTGATTCATATTTCTATGCTATTTAGATTTTTAGTGAATATAAAACTATTAGACTGTATTTGCGATCTAAAACCAAATGTCTTGAGCCAAACGATAGGTGTTTGCATGAGCATCTATGATGTCTGCTATTCGTGGACTATAGCCGCCGCCCATACTGATAGCGACAGGAATATTATTTTTGTTACATGTTTCTAACACGATTCTATCTCGCTCTTTACATCCTGCAATACTTACAGAAAGTCTACCCAATTTGTCAGACTCTAATATGTCGACTCCACTTAGATAGAATATTATATCTGGTTCCACTTCATCTATCAGACGTGGTAATATTTCTTTTACAGTTTTGAGGTACAGTGCATCTTCAGTTTTGTCAGGGAGAGCTGTATCTAGATCAGATTTCTCCTTGCGAGTAGGGTAGTTTCGTTCTCCATGTACAGACCAAGTAAAAACTCTTTCGTCTCCTTCAAATATTTTAGCTGTACCATTGCCTTGATGTACATCCAGATCTACTACTAATGCTTTTTTAATCTTTCCTGCCGCTAATAAATTATGTGCGGACAATGCAATGTCATTATATATACAGAAGCCTTCACCATGATCTGCAAATGAATGGTGTGTGCCTCCAGCGATATTCATCGCTACGCCATATTGCATAGCATAGCTGGCGCACTGTAAAGTTCCATTCGCTATATGTCGTCCTCTTTGAACAAGTAGAGGCGTCATAGGGAATCCTATCGCTCTGATCTCCTTTGCGGATAGCGTCTGATTTTTAAGCTTGTCTAGAAACTCAGGAGTGTGCGTAAGTAAGATCTGCTCATCAGTTAATGGTTCTGGATGAAAAAATTGATCTTCACTTACGGTACCTTCATAGATTAGTTGCTCAGGTATCAACTCATACTTGATCATAGGAAATCTATGATTCTCGGAGAGTGGATACTTATATATTGGACTGTAAGCGATTTTAAGCATCGTGAAATTTGTCTTTCGCTTATATCAATTTGTAAGCAAATCTATTTTACGATAGTTACATCTCCATAAAAGGGTTTGATCACGTCGTTTTCCAATACTTCTATAACGTAGACATATACACCAGGATTAAGTTCTTCTCCATTGTAAGTTCCGTCCCAGCCTTGTCCTATTTGGTTGATGTAATTTTCTTTGCGGAAGAGCTGATTTCCCCATCTATCAAATATGGTCATCGAAGCGATTTGGTTACTGCCAGCTTCGTTTGGTACTATATAGAATACATCGTTACTTCCATCTCCATTAGGGCTAAATACATTTGGAATAGTATAAGAAGGAATGATAGGAATCTCTTCCGCCATTACAGAAACAGGTAATGATACATCACACCCTATTCCATAGTTGATGTTAATAATATACTCTGTATCTTCTGTAACTACATAACTAGGATTAAGACAATCAGTACAACTCAAACCATCCGCGGGTAACCATTCAATGGAGTTGATTTGGTCCATAGTAATACCAGTAATAGAAATCTGATTGTTGAGCACATCAGCAGTTAGTACTGGGATTGTATATTCGGAAATACTATAGTTAACCATAGCGTGACAACCATCGGCATCAGCGAAGTCTAGTATTCCATCTCCAGTAAGGTTATTTATGGTATATGGAAAAGCATCTACAGTGGTAGAAGCGCCACTCTCATCAATATAATTAAAAGGAGCAGTACCCGTAATATTTGTGATACTTACTTGACCATTAATAGGGTCGATACAGTTGGGTTGTAATACAGTAGCTTCGGCTATGATACCATCAAAGGAAAGCTGAATGTAGGCAATACTATCACATCCATTGGCAGCACCTCCAAGTATTAGTTCTGTACCCATTTGATTGTCGATGTCGTAAGTATTTCCGTTGACTTCAAAGAAATAATCTGGATCGCAGCTACTACTCGTATACGGTCCTTCTGGAATATCTAGTAAAGTTAAATTAATAGACACGATACTATCACATCCATTGCTCGCCGCAGCGGTAAATGTTTCAAAACCTATAAGCCTATCTTTATCATAAGTACTGCCATTTACTACTACGAATTCATTTGGGCATATAGGGCCGTCTTCAGATCCTATAGCTGGATTGAGAAAGGTAATATTTACATCTACCAAACTATCACATCCATTAACAGAACCATTAAGTATCGTAGTCGTACCAGATTGATTTGCAAAGTTGAACACCACGCCATTTATTGTAGTACTAAATGTGGGATCACATACTATCTCTTCTACTATTCCTGTAGGTACAGTAAATAGAGTAAGATTTACATTGATAATACTATCGCATCCTCCCACACTTCCTCCTATGATCGTGTCAGAACCCATAAGATTGTTTTCATCATAGACCTTACCATTTAAAGTCAATCCTTCATCACCTTCACAAATATCTCCCAATACAATTTCTATACTAGCATCTCCAAAGCTCAGGTCAATAATCACCGTGCTATCACATCCATTAGCGGCCATACCAGGTAGTAGATACATTCCACTTGGATTCATTTCATTATACACCGTACCTCCGACATTTATACTTTGTCCTGTACAGAATTCATTGTTGATTAGACTCGTAGCTGGATCTGGTATTACGAGATCTATGATTATGATACTATCACATTGACCAGGTCTTTCGATTGTTATTTCTCCTGTAGGATTAAGAGCATTGAATGTCTGACCTTCATACATTACAAAATCATCTCCACATATTACCGTATTGACAGTTAAAGTATCTTTCGCACCTATGTTGAATGTATCTGGCGTACTGTCAATATCTGTGATACAATCATTTAAACTTACTGAGCTGACTGCGATAGTGAAATCTACACCAGAAGGCAAGTTATAAGATTCTAGATCTATTTGTAATGGGAGTGTGCCAGTCGCTGGCAATGGTGGGTCAAAGTCTGTATAAGGAATCGATATTGGTAATTCTGGAAGGTTACCATCTAACTCAATTGTAAATTCGAATCCAAAAAAGTAGGAGTAATCTATTTCTATATCCAATGTGTCACCACAAATTGTATTTTGAAGTACGCGTAGATCAAAGATAGGTTCTGGCAGTATTAATAACTCCAGTGTTGTATTGGATTCTATGCAATCGATATTGTCACCTACCGTATAAACGGCAGAAACCATTACAGCTGTGCCAGGAGGTAATGAGGCCCACTGATCAATGGTCATTATACCATCAGAGATAACTACATTTCCATCTAGCGAATTGAGAAAAGTACCGCCGAGAGAAGCACCATCGAGATAATCAAATAAGTTGATTTCTGTAGTGTAGCAAATCGTGTCTTGAACAGGATTTCCGGCTGTGACATTATTAGTTACTTCTACGTCTATTTCTATAAAATTACTTGGACATGTACCATTACCTGGCACCGTATGGATAAATGTAAATGTACCAACACCAAGTGTTGTAGTATTTACCGAGCTGCCACTTAATGCTCCTGTATTAATGGGGTCGCTAAATGTTCCTACAGTATTGTTATTTTCTAATAGACCTTCTAACATAATCGTGTTACCTGCACATGTGGTAGTACTTACATTATCGCCAGCATTTGGAGCTTCGATTATTTCTATAGTTAGATTGGCAGTATCAGGAGTACATATAGTATCCATGATCCCTACGATATATCGTACATTATAAATACCTGGATCTAAATCACTAAGATTTACCATAGAAGGAGTACTTACATCAATAGGTGCACCATCCATCACTATAATCGTATCCTCTGTGCCTTGGATATTCCAAAAAGCATTTAAGTCGATTATTGTGGTTGCTGTTTCGCAGGCGATTAGTAGATCTTCACCTCCTGCATCTATTTGATCGTGTATATTGATTTGTAGGTGACTAGTATCATTGCCACATTCTATGTTTTCGATGACATACATAAAATTGATAGCACCAGTAATGCCAGAGATATCTACTTGTGTACTATCCGTATCATCCATGATAATACCCATATCATCACTCCACATACCCAAAGTGTCTGCAGGTTCGATAAGTAGATTCGGTAGATCGATTATTAATGTATTGGACGTATTACATATGTCAATAGTGTCGCCAACTCCTGCAGTAGGCCCTTGTCCTATTTTAATTATGATTTCTTCTTCAACGATACAGCTACTAAAACTATCATATGCATATATCGTATCGGTTGTGAAAATAGTATCGCCTACCATTAGCTCCATACCCATACCATTAGGCTCTGAGAAATATGTTTCAGTGCCAAGGAGTAAGTTTCCTGTAATTGTAGGCAAGATAAAAATTCCACAAGTATCAATGTCCATCACTTCGAAAACAGGTTCACTGAATACGGTGATATTAAATGACGGTTCATTACTACTACACGTTGCACTAGGGTCAAAGATGTACAAAGTGGTAGATGAGATAACTGTTTCGCCAGGTGAGTAAAGTATGCCAGCGCCTCCCTCTAAAGTGGAATAAACAGCAGTAGAATTAACACCGGTGCCAGTTATTTCTGGTAAAATATATGGACCACAGCTCAAAGTATCATTGGGTACATCAAAGGTAGTCCCTGGAAGAATGTCTATGTCTACCATTATTTCATCAAAGCAAAAAGGGAGTCCTGTATATACAAACAAGTCTGTGCTCATCGTAATCACTTCTCCTGCGGCATAGCTATCACCACCTTGGTTGGTCTCCGTATAGTATAATGTATTACCAATTATATTTGTACCCGTAATCGCTGGTAGAGTGACACTTCCACATTCTGAGAATGGTCCAATTGGATCTAGTTCAGGTGCGATAAGATAATTTACAGTTACTATGCCTCCGAGGTCTGTATCATCTACACAACCATCACCTTCAGTCACTTCTAATATTTCAAAAGTGGTGAGACCTGTGATGGTAAATGTCAATTCCGATTCATTGGGATTAAGTGTATAAGTAACTTCGGTACTACCATTTGCATCTGTATAATTTAGTTTTACGACGTGTTGTTCCGCTGGATTGTCAAACGAAAATAGAATGCTAACCATTTCACCAATCACGCCATCGGTATCGCATATAGTACAATCGGTAGAACCTATAGAAGTACAATAAAGCGCTACATTTCCAGCATCACCATTTTGTAATACTACAAGGTTAACTGGCTGTCGAGGCGACGTGCAATCTCCATTTGTGACCGTTGCATATATCACCGAAGATGGGCTAAAGTATGGCGAGAATATTTCTGTAGTAAGTCCAGGATCACCATAGTATTGTACAGTTTCACCACTCCCTCCATTTACATCGTCATCCATTTCTGTAAGGTCAAAAGTAGCGAGTCCTCCTCCTTCATCACATTCTTCGAGTGTTGCAGTATTCGCTTCTGGAGTATCTAAGAAATCTATTGAAAATGAAGATCCAGTAACTATACCTTCACATCCATTGGCGTCAGTGAAGCTGTTGAGTGTGAAGACTCCGCTTTGACCAGATGCTATCTCTGGTACTCCGATAGTCTGAGTGCCAGGATCATAAGAGGGAAAAAGACCAGTAAGGTCATAGCAAACTGTGATTTCATCACTCACCGCAAAGCTTGGAGCGTTGAAATTTACTGGAAAGCCAACTCCTGAAATGGTAAATGTGAGATCTAGATTATAAGGCGCTAATCCGTCAATAAAGTCAAACGAAATACTCGTACATTCTCCAAAGCAAAGCTCTCCGTCAGAAGATTGATCTATAGATCCTTCTGGGCTCGGATTGAGAGAAATTGTTTCTGATATAGTTGATGAGCATCCATTGGCATCAGTGGTAGTTAATGTATATGTTTCTCCATCTGAGGCACCTGTAGCAAAAGTATTTTGAATGCCATCGTTATCTATAGATGAGCCTCCATCTGTTGTCCACATCCAAGTATCTACATCTGCATTGTTCAAGGCTTCACCTTCTAGATTTACATCTTGACCTGCGCATAGATCTGGATCCGTCGTTATATCTATTGCCGTGGCTTGGTAACACATGATCACAATGTTAGAAAAAGTAGAAGTTTCATCACTTGCCCATGTATTGGTCATTAATTCTAAATCTACTGATGTAGCTCCATCAGTACAGATAAAGCCAGATGATACAGTTCCAGATTGGTCGGCATCAGTTGTACCTACATCTCCGATTAAATCTTGAAAAACAATACTACCATCTAACTGCATTGTTCCCTGTAAGAAATCCCAGCAAGGTGTACATCCTCCAGCTACAGAGTTGTCTGGATCACAACCGCAGCCTGGACATTCATCACAACTTTCCATATTGCCTGAGCCTTGCCAAGGAAGAGAAAATGCGAAATCATATGATATACTTACCGAACTACAGTTTGATATGTCAGCATTAAAGCTTTCTGATTCTGGATTGTCGATTCCAGTATATGCATAAGGACCTGGATCTGAGAATATTGTGGTCTGAGCTGCTAGATCTGAGCAGATAATTATGCAAATAAGAAAGATGAAATATCTAAGGCGGTAAAGGGACATACTTCAGGTTGAGTGTTATAAGCTGTAAGTAATTCATTGTACTCAAAGCTTGGTTATCGCAAATATATAGAAATATAGGCGCTCTGATATAAGGTTCCGCCTTGTAATAGAGCAAGTTACATAATCTTTATTATTGTTTAATACATGATTAACAAAAGGGTAATCTTACTCTTGGTGTGTATCTCAACAAGAGTGGCTGTGATTGAAGACAATACATATTATAGATTAGATTTATAAGCGATATGCTGCTTATTATCTATTTTTGCAATTCATTTTTTAAGATACAGTATGGAACAGACACTCAGCGAGCAAGAATTAGTAAGAAGAGAGAATCTTCAAAAGATCAAAGACTTAGGTATAGACCCTTATCCAGCAGAAGGATTCCCAGTGAATGCCCTCTCGCAGGAAATAAAACAGAATTTTAAAAAAGGTGATTCTACATACCAAGAAGTAGTGCTCGCAGGTAGATTGATGTCGCGTCGTATCATGGGTAAAGCTTCATTTGCTGAACTGCAAGATACTGAAGGTCGTATCCAACTATATGTTAGTAGGGATGATATCTGTGATGGAGAGGATAAGACATTATACAATACGATGTTTAAGAAGCTTCTAGATCTTGGTGATTTTATTGGGGTGAAGGGGTATGCATTCTATACTAATGTAGGAGAATGTTCAGTGCATGTCACAGAACTCGTATTACTCAGTAAGTCTCTAAGACCTTTGCCAGTGGTGAAAACTGATGCGGATGGAAATATCCACGATTCATTTACAGATCCAGAACTAAGATATAGACAGAGATATGTAGATCTAGTAGTTAATCCAGAAGTTAGAGATACTTTCCGTAAGCGTACGCAGATGTACAATACGATTAGAAATTTCTTTAATGAAAGTGGTTACTTAGAAGTAGAGACACCTATCCTTCAGCCTCTATATGGTGGAGCCGCGGCAAGACCTTTTAAGACGCATCACAATACGCTAGATATGACATTATATATGCGTATCGCAAATGAGCTATATCTCAAGAGATTGATAGTTGGTGGATTTGATGGTGTATATGAGTTTAGTAAAGATTTTCGTAATGAAGGGATGAGTAGATTTCACAATCCTGAGTTTACTCAAGTTGAGCTTTATGTTGCCTACAAAGATTACGAATGGATGATGGATCTCACAGAAGAAATGGTCGAGCGTATAGCTATGGATATGCATGGTACTACAGAGGTGCAAGTAGGAGAGAATGTTATCAACTTTGCAAGACCTTGGAAGAGATATACTATGTATGAAGCGATAGAGCATTTTACAGGAGTTGATATCTCTAAGATGAATGAAGAGGAACTATTTAATACGGCGAAAGAACTGCATGTGCCAGTAGATAAGTCCATGGGGAAAGGAAAGCTCATAGATGAAATCTTTGGTGAGAAGTGTGAAGCTCAATTAATACAACCTACGTTCATTACTAATTATCCTGTAGAGATGTCTCCACTGGCCAAGAAGCATAGAACAGAAGAAGGACTTGTAGAGCGATTTGAAGCGATCTGTAATGGTAAGGAGATTTGTAACTCGTTTACAGAGTTAAATGATCCTATCGATCAGAGAGAGCGTTTTGAGTCTCAACTAGAGTTGGGTAAGAGAGGTGATGATGAGGCGATGGTATTAGATGAAGATTTCCTCAGAGCTATAGAATATGGTATGCCACCAACGGCAGGTCTCGGTATGGGAATGGACAGATTAGCCATGATCATGACCAATTCAAATTCGATTCAAGATGTATTATTCTTTCCTCAGATGAAAGCAGAGAAATAGTCTTCAGTCAGCAGTCTTTAGTGTAGTTTTATGCTTAAGACTGCTGACCGATTTTATACATTTACAATCCAAGATTATCAAACTGATACTCAAATTTATTTCTATTTGTAAAGCGCTGTTCCTTGCAGGGATGATGGCGCTATTTCTATTGGTATATTCTTTTACGAGTTTGTTTTTAGGCCATACGCCAGAGCGAGCGTTTAGGTTGCGAAGAAGATGGATCAAGTGGATAGCACTTCCGACGTTGAATATCAAATGTATAATCAAAGGGAAACCTCCAGTTACACCGGCATTATATATTTGTAATCATAGATCATTTTCAGATCCTTTGATTAATAGTGCGTATCTCGATGCATATGTAATTGCAAAAGCAGAAATAGCTAATTATCCACTGATCAATAAAGGTGCAGAAGCAACAGGTGTGCTATGGGTCAAAAGAGAGAGTATCAAATCGAGAAGCGCCACTAGAGAAAAATTAGTAGAGACATTACTGAATGGCTATAATGTACTCGTGTATCCTGAAGGTACTGTAGGAGTGACTCCAGAGACGCTTAAATTTAGTAAGGGGACATTCGCAGAAGCGGTGAAACACAATATACCTGTAGTACCGATAGCATTAGAGTATCGTGATACTAAAGACCTTTGGCAAAACACAAGTTTTTTACAACATTACTTTCGCCAATTTGCCTCTTGGCGTACAGAAGTTAAAATGAGTTTTGGACCGCCAATGACTGCAGAGGATGGACCCCAGCTTTCCTTAGATGTGCATGATTGGATCAATGCTGAGTTAAAAGAAATGCAAAAAGGATGGTCTAGAGTAGATTGGGATTCTTTCATCGAGCCAGTGGATCAAACCAAACACCTACCTAAGTCATAGTCATGAAGGGAATGCTATCATTAATATTTGGAATGTTGAGCTTTGCCATTATAGCAATATCTCAGACGAATGCCTTTGTAGAATCTTCGAGTATTCTTATCACTAAAGAAAGTGATTTAGCACCGATCATTATTGCTGTACATTGGAGTGTGAAGTTGATATCCATTTCAATAGCCTTAATAGCTCTAGCTTTATCAATCAATTACTCGAGATCAGGGCAACAGAAAATGAACGTTGCCAATAGGGTAGGAAGGTACTTAGCTTTACTCGCTATAATACTTAGTATCATTCCTGTGTATCAAGTTTTCTTAAAGTAAGAGATTTACAAATTAAAAAGGACCACATCTATTACATGTAGTCCTCTTAAGTTTTTTTATTGTATCTCGAATTATTGCAATCTCATTCTGGTTTTGGTTAAGGTCTATCCTTTTACAAATTTCATGCTGAGACTGTTGACACAATGACGAGTATTCTTATCTGTCAATCGCTCTCCAGTAAATACATGGCCTAAGTGACCATCACAAGTATTGCATACAATTTCTACTCGACGACCATCTGCATCAGGCACTTTTTTTACAGCGCCTTCTATCTCTTGGTCAAATGCAGGCCATCCACATCCAGAATTAAATTTACTGTCAGAAGTGTACAATGGAGTATTGCATTTTCTGCATATGTAAACGCCATTTTCAAAATGCTTGTCATACTCACCAGTGAAAGGCCTTTCCGTTCCTTTTTGCTCTATGACACGAGATTCTTCTGCCGTGAGCTCGTTATATTTTTTGTTATCCATGGTTTGTGTCTTTTCTTACTTATATTCTTCTTTCATTAGATGCGCAAAGGACTTCTTTAGCTTGCCTATCTTAGGAGATATTACCACATGACAATATGGTTTTGATTGTTGTCCATTATAATAGTTTTGATGGTACTTCTCTCCAGGATAGTACGTCGTAAGTTCTGCTAATTCTGTTACTATAGGATCACTATACAATTGACTAGCCACTTCCTTGATCGATTGCTCTGCTATAGCTTTCTCATCTTCATTGGCATAGAAGATTACGGATCTATATTGAGTACCTTTATCTGCGCCTTGTCTATTGAGTGTCGTAGGATCATGAGTAGTCCAAAATATTTCAAATAGCCGCGCTAAGGAAATTACTTCTGGATCATAAGTGATTTGTATAATCTCGGCATGACCAGATTCTCCTGTGCATATATCCTTATAAGTCGGGTTAAGTACATGACCACCCATATATCCAGACTCCACATGCTCTACACCTTTTAATCTCTGAAAGACAGCTTCAGTACACCAAAAGCATCCTCCTCCTAATGTTATCTTTTTCAATGTGATCTTGATTTAGTTCTAACTAGTAACAGGTACAATGTCAATAAGTTTGAAGCTATAAAGTTAAGTTCGTCCTAATTAGATATCTACGCTCTTTAGAGGCCTGTTTCCTCTAGTCTTTATAGCCTCGGTAGTCATACTTCTTACTTCAGATTAGTCCCTAGCCATTCATTCAGTTTTGCATATAGTAATGACTTTTCATCATCAGTCATATTTTTTATCCTTGCGCTAGCATGATGCTTATCTTTAAGGAAATACCAAAGTGCATCTACACCTTTGGTTTTAGGTGTCGCGGTAGCGCTCCATGTATCTAGATCACCATTGATATGTATCATTCGATGGCCATGCTTTTCTATCCATTTCGCCACTTTGTTGGTTAATGTAGCGTCAAATTTTACTTCCATCTTATTAGGAGTAAAAGCAGCATGTGGATGTGGCTCGTACGGAAGATATTTGAGTAATCCAGCAAAATCTTCTGTCTCATATCCATAGTAACCCATTTGAGTAGCACTTTGGTAATAGTGAGATGCAAAAGCTTCCATACTATCGTCAGCGAAGAAGTCAAGTCCAACTACTTCTAAGAGATAGTCGATGTGAGTTTCCAGAGAGGCGCTCTCAGAAGGGATTTTACCGCAGTCCCAGCCATATTGCCAAAAGCTAAATGGATATTCCAGTACTGCGTATTCATAAGCTTCACCGAGAGATAAATAATTAAATTTAAGGCCTTTACCCTTTACGAACCATTCTAGCAAAGGTAGTATAGCCTCACGCTGTTGGAGTAACCTCTTTTGATACGCTAGCATATTGGCTCGACATTCTGGAGTTCCTTTGTTATCTAAAAAGTCATAGATCCTTTGTTCTTCGAATTCATAATTGAGAGGCGCTACATAAGGAATGGATACATCTACATCATTAGGAAAGAAGTACTTGTAGAATATGGTAGTAGTCCCACCTTTACTGATTCCAGATGCGGCCCATTTTCCAGTATATATATTATCAAATAACTGACGGATATGATGGTAGTCTTGTGCTACTTGCTCAAAGGTAAGATATTGATAATCAAGACTGTCAGGCATACTCTCTCCAAAGTACCTATGTTCCACATTCAATTGATTAGCGTCTAAGAGTGTAACGATCTCATTGATGTTATTAGATCCTCGAGCGTATCCATTGGTAATGATTGTAGTAGGATTACTATAGCCTTTATGACTGAGCCATACACGTTGATAGAAGTGTCCAGCAGTAGGATTACTATGATCCAACGGCTGTTTTATCATTAATTTATAAGCGGCTTCATATTCATTTGGAGTATCGATTTTGGTAAATACTACATCAGGTAGATCAAATAGCTTAATTTCTAATTCTGATTGAGCGATTAGACTTATATTAAGCAGTAAGGCCACCAAGAGTAGCAGTTGTTTATACGAATTCATCAAAGTCATCTTGCTTTTTATTTTTTTCTGAAATATCATTAAGCCATTTTCTAGCATTTTTATCTATAGCGGCAAATTTCTCATAATAGCCACAGTTCATACATATATACTTGTCCAAAAGTAGAACCTTCGTTCCCCACATGTTGAGTAGTAGTCTACCTTCAGCTATGTTTTGGTTGCCAGGTATTTTGACGATGTCATGAGAATGGCATTTGAGACACTCTTTTGATATTTTCATAAATCTAGTTTCTTGATTGATCACTAATGTAGGAGATTTTACGAAATATCTCTTACAATGTTTTGATATATAATTAACCTGACTATATTTGCGCTCCCTTAGGGGATATAGTTAGACTGAAAGTAGTTTAATTACACAAAAAGCGAAATTTTTAGCCACGCTTGGAACGACCAAGCAAGCAAAGTGGTTAGTTGAGATATATCGCGGGGTGGAGCAGTTGGTAGCTCGTCGGGCTCATAACCCGAAGGTCGCAGGTTCAAGTCCTGTCCCCGCTACTACAGAGGTTGTAAGTCATTGATTTACAGCCTCTTTTTTATTTGTGCTATTCTGGTTTCGACAGGGTTTTATTATTTCAAGTTAAATGAGACACAAACTTTAGTATGGCAGTTCCTACAGTGTCATTAGCTATCTAATTTTACTCCGTCTACTACTATCACTACAACTCATAAGTGCAAAAAAAAGTAGACATGGCGATTACTTTCTAGAGTGGTACCTACTTCTATTCATCCTTACCTAATTTCACTCACATCACAGCATTCTGCACATAAATTGAATGCCGAAGTCAAAATGCATTTCAGACGTATACCTAGCTACATATTATTTCAAAACAGAATTTCATTTCTAATTTTCAATTTAGCTTACTATCTTTAAACTAAGGTATGTATCGAAGCCGTTCAGTGGAAGAAGCTGTGCTATTAGATTCAGTCAAGTAAGAGTCACGATCATATCTGCAGCTCTGTGAATAAATGAGAAAGTTGAATAAATTAAAAGCCCCAAAAACAATCCTATAGAAATTGGGAGTAAATAAAATGAAAATCCGCTATGAGTAATTACCATATTAAGCACTTAGAAGAATATTATCAAGTATATAGAAAGTCTGTACGTAATCCGGAGGCTTTCTGGGAAGAGATTGCTGAAGAGCATTTTCTGTGGCGTAAGAAATGGGATAATGTACTCAGTTGGGATTTTAAAAAGCCAGAAGTTAAATGGTTTGAAGGTGCAAAATTAAACATAACAGAAAACTGCTTAGATAGACATCTTGCCACGCGAGGAGATAAAGTCGCGATATTGTTTGAGCCTAATGACCCCAAAGAAGAGGCTCAACATATCACTTATAGAGACTTGTATCATAGAGTCAATCAATTTGCGAATGTGCTGAAATCTAAGGGAATTAAAAAAGGAGATCGGGTATGTATCTATCTCCCTATGATTCCAGAGTTAGCTATTTCTCTTTTAGCCTGTGCTCGTATAGGTGCAATACATTCAGTGGTTTTTGCTGGATTTTCAGCCACCGCTTTGGCGACTAGAATCAACGACTCAGATTGTAAAATGGTGATCACCTCAGATGGATCTTATCGAGGTAAAAAAACAATAGATCTCAAATGCATAGTAGACGAAGCTTTAGAGGATTGTAATGGAGTAGAAAGTGTATTAGTAGCTAAGCGAATCCATTCGGAATGTAATATGAAGGAAGGTCGTGATGAATGGCTACAGCCATTATTAGATGCGGCTTCAGATCAACTAACGGCAACTGTAATGGATGCTGAAGATCCACTATTTATATTATATACTTCTGGATCGACAGGAATGCCCAAAGGGATGGTACATACTACGGCAGGGTATATGGTGTATAGTGCGTATACTTTTAAGAATGTATTCCAATACAGAGAAAATGATGTCTACTGGTGTACGGCTGATATTGGTTGGATTACGGGTCACAGTTACATCGTCTATGGTCCCTTGGCTAACGGTGCCACTTCTGTCATGTTTGAAGGTGTACCAAGCTATCCAGATTACGGTAGATTTTGGGAAATAGTAGAAAAACATAAGGTCAGTCAATTCTATACTGCACCTACAGCCATCAGGGCTTTAGCGAAGGAAGGTGTAGAGCATGTAGAGAAGCATGACCTTTCATCTTTAAAAGTATTAGGTACAGTAGGAGAGCCTATTAATGAAGAAGCTTGGCATTGGTACGATGATAATATTGGTAAGCGTAGAGCACCTATAGTAGATACGTGGTGGCAAACAGAAACGGGTGGTATCATGATCACTCCGATTCCTTATTCGACTCCGACGAAACCCACGTATGCCACATTGCCTTTCATGGGCATCCAGCCGGCTCTAATGGACGAACAAGGTAAAGAGATAAAGGGTAACCAAGTAGATGGACGATTGTGTATCAAATTTCCTTGGCCAAGTATAGCAAGAACGATTTGGGGAAATCATCAACGATATAAAGAGACCTATTTTTCTGCGTATGAAAACATGTACTTCACAGGCGATGGCGCATTAAGAGATGAAGTAGGATATTATAGAATTACAGGGCGTGTTGATGATGTGATTATAGTCTCTGGACATAACCTCGGTACCGCTCCGATCGAAGATGCGATCAACGAACATCCAGCCGTGGCAGAATCTGCTATTGTTGGATTTCCGCACGACGTAAAAGGAAACGCGCTGTATGGCTATGTTACCTTAAAGGAAACTGGTGAAAGTCGTAACCATGATAACTTGAGAAAAGAAATTAATCAGATTATTACAGAGCAAATAGGACCTATTGCTAAACTAAATAAAATCCAATTTACAAATGGATTACCTAAGACTCGATCAGGAAAAATCATGCGTCGAATTCTTCGGAAAATTGCAAGTAAAGACACTAGTAATCTAGGAGATACAAGTACATTATTAAATCCAGAATGTGTTCAAGAAATTATGGATAACGCATTGTAATCCTATTTGAATTTTTATAGACATCATTAATAGGATAGAAAATTATTCAACATCGAGGCGCTGGTAAATTAGTTTTTGTCAGCGCCTTTTTATGTTTGAAATTGGAGTAAAAAAAAGAGCCATCCGAAAAGGACAGCTCTTTTTATTTATCTGATATATTTTGCTGAATAGTGTTTATCTCTGAATGACCATTTTTTTGACACTCATCTTTTCTCCTGCTGTGATCTCTACTAGATATATACCATTGTCTAGATTGCCAGTATGTACCTTGTTAGATCTTACCGTAGAGTGATTGCTCAATGTTCTACCAGCTAAGTCCATTATTTTTATAGACAGTGCGTCTATTGAGTTATGGCTAATGATTACACTTTCATTGGCTGGGTTAGGGTAGAGGACTACATTATTATCAAACTCCTGATCCGCAGTACTGGTCAAGAATGAATCATCAATAGCGATATCAAAATTCGTAATTTCAACCCATCCACCTTCGCCATCTGCTACGTCAAATCTGAGCATGTCTGAGATACTTCCATCGTCCGAATGTAGATAAGTTAGATTATTGTTTTGTATATCACTCTGCGTCCATTGATCTCCTACTTGTAGAGTTACAAGATTAAGCTGTAAGAGTCCGTGCTCAGGTACCTTTATAAGAGTATAAGTTAACTCATCTAAAGTGTTGTCAGGATCAGTAGTAAGCATCTGTGGCGATTGAATAGCATCTCTAGCTCCAGGTGGTAATTCTAGTACATTATTGTTGACTAATACAGGTGGATTGAGACTGATATTCGAACATATCTCGATAGATACTTCTTCTAGCTTCCCACTATTACCTGTGACATTATCATCTAGTTGGAATATCCATAATCCACTAATATCTTTTCCGTTTAGTTCACTCAACATAGCTTCTGGCTTGTATGTCTCCTGGCTGTTAAGAGGACATGAAAAATCGGTAGGGGATTCATCATCAAATGCACAATGGAAATTTCTTTGATTTCCACATTCACTGCTAAATAACCTTACTCTGTCTCCATCAGGAGCTTGTAAGTATGCCGTAAGATCTTTATTTCTTTCATGCGTACCTTTAAAGAGCGTTACATTAACATCCGCTACTTGACCAACACCATTTACTGGAATCTCAGCTAATATGCTTGGTGTACCAGATTGTGATATATTGATTGGTAGGTTATTGGCTTCATATGTTTGACATGATAAAGACTCTGTACTGAAAGCGAATACCTCAGGATATTCACCTTGTTTACATTCGTTTTCAGCTCTTACTCTCCAGTAGTAGATACTTGATACTTCCAGTATTTCCGAAGGAGAATAATTAGTGTTAGTAACTATCGCACTAAGGACTATGTCTTCGTCAGCAAATCTAGGATTGCTAGCTATTTCGATTTTATAGTTAGAGGCATTTTGTGCTTCTGTCCACTCTAGTAGCGGAAGTGAAGTGATACCCATCAAACCATTTTCTGGTCCCAAATATGATAGGTCAGAAAAGTCTGTAGCGATATTGCTAATAGGTATTGTTCTCTCTAGAGAATCAATGCCTTCAGCTATGGCGATTATTTTTAGTTCGTAGTTGTCTGAAGATAATACATTACTGAAATCTAGATTAAGAGTAGTAATGTCACCTGCCGTAACTGTAGCCGCAGAGAATGTTGCAATGGCATCTGATGGTGCACCTTCTACTACCATCTGTACCTCTCCTTCATATCCTCCAAGACCTAGTGTAGAGATCTCCAATGCATATGTATCTGAGCAAAGTGCTAGGTTGTTAGCCGCTGATTCAAAGTAAACAGCTGGCTCGCTTGGTTCCTCTACAGTGTTATTGCGATCACTCACATCGAAGAAGATATTGTCTGCAGCTCTTACTACGATTCTCATTCTAGTGCTGAGTCTAGAAGGTATGATTATCTCATGGGATCCATCGTTTGGAGTATTCTCCGCAAGGAGTATGATGTCGTCATTCAGTACATCGGTATTGATCTCTGCGTCATATGAGATATAGATATTCACATTCTCACAGTTGATTGGTGATTGGTCGGTACCTGCGACATCCCATGTTACCATATGTTGGTCTCCAGCATATAGTACTTCATTGCTGTTGTTAGATGTAACTAAGAATGGACCTCCGATATCATTAGCACCGAATGCGACTTCTTTCCATGAAGCTGTTCCTCCTCCAGGATTATTATCTCTAGCTACAAATTGGAAATTGTAGTTTCTTGTATAAGTAGCCATTACTTCTGCAGAGCTACTCGTGTTAGATAGGAGTGAGCTCGCCCTAGGAAATATTCTTGTCTTGTTTTCATTTGGATAGAACACTCTGAATGCAGGAGCATTATTAGATGGTGATCCTAATGGACTGAGTGGCCCACCGTTCACTTGTTCCCAACTGTACGTCATATTGTTACCGTCTTCATCGGTAGCATCTCCAGTAAGTATAAATGGTGTACCTATAGGAATAATAAAACCATCTTTGTAATCTAACTGTACATCTGGCTCATGGTTGCTAATGTTAATCTCTTCTGCACATGATTGTGCTGCTTGTCTCGTGGTACGGTAGATGTTAGTCAGTGATCCTACATGGTAGTAATCATCGTTACCGTTTTGCACATTGTTAGATCCACATAGACCAGCATATGACATGATCGTTGTTCCAGATCCAGGTTCAAACCCATCAGCCAATGATTCATTTTCCCCCCCACAATTGTTGAATGAATGCGGAGAACCTAATTGGTGACCCATTTCGTGAGCAGCGATACTTACCGTGTTATACTCTAGATTACTAGAAGCGTGGCACGTAACACCTCCACCTTTTAGATCTCCACAGATAGAGCCTAAGAATGCAACACCACCTACATCTGTACAAGCTCTGTGATAGATGTGACCTAAGTCATAACTGTCAGCGCCTATAGTATTGTTAATGATCTCAGTGTTACGCGCAAGTAACCACCTTCCAGATCCAGAGTTTTGAGGAAAACTAGATGGAATAGCATAAGGATCAGTTTGAGCATTGTTGTAGATGATTTCATCATTGCGATCAACTAAGATCATTCTGATAGATAATTCATTCTCAAATATCTGATTAAGTCTATTGACTGAGGTATTGATGTCTGCAAGTACTTCTTCCAAATTAGCTCTTAATTGTCCAAATTCTCCTGTACAAGATATCGCTAATCTATATTGACGTAGAGGAATGTTGTCTCCCCTTAATGTTACATTGGTCTCTTGTCCTCCATGCACTTCTATATCCTTTAGTTCGTCAAGGATACTTTCAGGATTTTGAGCAGTTCCACAGGCCATTTGGTGTGGTTCGAGATTTACTTCATGATCCTTTACAAAATAGCTAATATACTCTGTCGTTGTATTTGTAGAATATGGATCTATATATACAGTACCATTCTCTGTACGTATAGCAGCATAGAATCCTTTACTGTTAAGACTTATCCTTAGATTTTCAAAGTTGTTTGATCGTCCATATCCTTTGTAGGATTTGATGTTGGGATATCTAGCAGATATCTCTTCCATCATCGTAGGCGCTTCATATATCATAAACGTCTTATTCGTCCCATCTGGCATCGGCACTTTTAGGCTTACTTCCTGACTTGATCTATTCCCATCTAATTCATGTGGGGCAGCTTCAAGGTATTCTTTGATTCCTTGTATATTGAGCTGTAGCGCTTGATAATGATTAGGAACTATAGTCCTTTCTTGGTCAGATCGCAAGGAAACGTCAGAATCTTGTATAGGCGTAAAAAAGGATTGTCCAAAAATTGAATTAGCTATCAAACTAACTGCAAAGAGTAATAATAATCGCATTGTTATATTTTAAAAATGAATCTTCTGGCTTATCTATTTTACATGATGAGATAAGCTTGGTCGCAAATATAAACCATAGAAACCTCAGAAGGGTGTGCCTAAGAAGACTTTACTTTCAATAAATGTCAAAGGATTGATCAAAATGTCGCCTTGATTTGTGCTCGTGCTACATGGACAGTTGGTGAAATACCCGTTTTTCGACCATCATAACTGATATTGAGGTCAACATTTTTGGCCATTCGTCGTGTAATATTGAGATTCCATAAATAGTTTTTGCCATTCTTTAAGCCATCAAGTAGGTCATACTCTATAGTGCTGTTGGCGGCGCCATTATATTCTACATTGACAAGTGAGAAGCTGAGATTGTAACTTGATTTACTTGCTTTTCGATAGGTGGATTCCACAGTGAGATCATGGCTGGTAGCCGATTCCATACCACTTAATTGTTGTTGGCGAGTGTCGTATTTGTATGAACTTATTAATCGCCAATTAGCAGATGGTCTCCAGTTGATTTCAGGACTAATGTTCCAATAGTTGATATCAAAATTTCGTTGGCTAAAAAAGTTGGAGTCGTATGTCTTGTCTCCAGTTTTTAAGTTCACAATAAAGTCAGTTGCCCTGATCAATTGTAGTCGTATTCTGCTAAAATATTCTGATAATCCACGATCTTCATTTCCTGCGATTTGCACATTTCTATTGTCCGTTAACCTATTGCCAAGTTGAATGTCAAATGCAGTACTCGTTCGATTAAAAAAGAGTGTGTTTGATATTAGAGAACTGTAGGCAGTAAGGGATACATTGTTAAGGCTAAAGTTGAGCGGTTGGAAATTAGATTCGGCTCCATCATCTTCTACTTTTTGATTAAGTCTAATGCTATGGCTTGAAGCAAATTTTCGCAAGAAATTCTTTTTATTTGTTAGCACTTTTGAAGGACTGATTCTAAGACTTACATTTAACGATTGGTTGTTGGTCCTCACAAATTCATTGTTGAATAATGGGACTTTGATATAGTTGGCGGTGTCGATGTCAGGCCTGTATTCGTAGAGGTATAACTCATCTTCGGTTGGCGTTTCATTATTGCCTATGTAGATGTATTCACCTTGTCCAGATTCTACTTTTTCATAGGTAAATTCTTGCTTTGGTTCCTGGCCTGAACTGATGTCGTAATTCATGGTAGATCGCATCAATCCTTTCCATAGCGTAAGGTTGTACGCTATTCTAGATAGTATAGTGGTTTTAGATTTTTGATCTGTAGACTCTTGGTTTACGACTTCAAAATCTCTTACACCTAATGTCCAATTTAAGTTATTGGAATCGTTTATTTTCCATTTAGACTCTGCAGAAAGTTCATTCGTTTTTATGGCTTCCACCAAAGCGCCGTTGACAGGTAGTCGGTCGGCCCTTTGCTTGGCTTCTACTTTTATACTGAGCTTGTTTTCTGGATTGTTTTCTATGAAAAATCGATTGACATCAAAGTCAAAACTTCTATCTTGAATCGATTGATCTATGGTTAATCGCACTTCATTTTTTTCTTGTTCATAGCCATATCCCAAAGTCCATCCTCCCAGTTTATTTACAGATTTGCTGATGCTGATTTTAGGTCTCACAAACAAACTTTTTTCTCCATATCCATCACTCTCAAGGTACCTAGCTATTGCGATCATATTCCAACCGTTATGATTGTATTTAGCATCTATATAATGCTGACTTCCTTCGTATGATAACAGTCTCTCATAGCTCGATAATCCATAGCTTAGTGAGAGTTGATTTCCTTTTTGTAAAGTCACATTGGTTTTGATGATTTGCTCATTACTTTCGTTGGATTGGGTGATGCTCCATTCTCTGATGAATTCTGCATTTCGATAAGGATTTAATGGGTTGAATTCGCTATCAACATATTCATAATTTATATCTGTACTGACACGCCAAAGTTGGGCACTGTCTAGTGTAAAGTTGTGCTTGTAGCCGATGTTCGTAGCTAATCCTTGATTATCCTCTTTATTAAGCGTAGAAAGACGATTGATATCAAAGTTAGTCCACGCCAATTCTCCGTATGCCAAAGCATTTTTAGATAGTTGATATTCTATTCTACTCGTCAACATTTGTTTTTGCTCAGGGGGCACTATTCTTATCGTGGGGAGGTAAGTACCCATACCAGGGCCAATGTATTTATAGACACGACCATTAGTACCTATCTCCGTATCGATGATGTAATCACCGTTGCCGCCTTCTACTTCTGAAAATATAGCCGTGTATAAAGGCAGATTAGTATCGGTACTATACTCAAGGATCATGTCTGAAGGGTCTGTGCTGTTTGGATTAGCTATTTGTTTATAAGTAATTCTTGATAGTGAACTGACATCTTCATCCAAGGGACTCACGCCTGATCTAACAGCATCTAAGAGATTATCACCACTCTCAGCTAATATGAGCCTATCAATACTATCTAAGGCCGCTTGACCACTTCCGTTTTTACTATCTTGTTCGCTATATAATTGAGCACTTATTTTGAGCTTTTTGCTAGTGTAGCTAGATCCCAGAGTATATAGCGTTCTGAGGTAGTTCTGATCTGTGTACTCATATTCTACTATGATCCGGCTTTCTCGTGCTACTATACGCTTAGGCGTAAATGCTATCTCTGCTCGATTGTAATCGATAGTGTAATCAAAGTTTTCTCCTCGCTCTAATAGTACACCGTCGTAATAGACTCTTTCTGATCCAGCAAGTACGATGAGGAATCGTTCGCCATTGGCTCCAGTAAGTTTGTAGGGGCCTTGATTACCTTCTTCGACAGGTAGGGTCAATCGGTTAAACTTTCCCTTGGATACTGCAAAACTAGCTCTGGTTTCTAGCTCTTTAGTAGAGGATAGGGACTGGCCATGAGTGACACTCGCACCTTTCAGTTTCTTAAAATATTTCATGAAGTAGCCGTTGCGGCTTTGTTGCTGATAATCACCAGCAACCACAGAGGTTTTGTCTTTCGTTAGCCTTATATAAACTTGATCAAACTCTTGTAAAGATTGAGTATTTCCTTCCGGTTGAATCGGAATGTTGTCATCAGATATAGCAGCTACTATCTTTAGCCCATTGCCTAGGTCTCCAGCGAGTTGGAGGTTGAAATTGCTGTTGAGTACAAGACTTTGGCTATTTCCCACAGAAAAGCCTCGTGTAAAGCTTCCATTGTAGTCTAGACCTTTGCCAGATATCAAAGCTTGGTTACTTGAATTTTGAAATGGACTATAATCGTAGCCTATATACACAGCAACATCTTTTTTGACCATTTGCGTGGTGTCCAAGTGGCTGAGGACTTCTCCAAATCTAAAGTCAAATGTGCGATAAGATATTTCTAGAGAATCTAACTTTTCACACAATGATGCTTTCCCTACTATCTCGTTGTCATTTATAGTGAAATCACTTGCTGGAAGTATCGTATTTTGATACCTAATTATAACGGATGATGGTAGGATACTAAGGCTGTCTTTGGTTAAGATGCAGTCTTCTGATTTTTGGTTTAATGGATTGATTGACTGCCCAATACATATATTAGGTATTCCTAATGTAATGAATACAATAATAGCTAGATAAAGGCCTGATATATATGTCGTGTTAGTCAAATTGTCATTGATGCATTCCAAATGCTCACTTTCCTTGAGTTGTTTGTTTGAACAAGCATAACGTAATATCTTCTTAGAAAGCTATATATCCTATTATTTATTTCAAAAAATCTCCTTATTTGGTCAGAGAAATGTTAAAAATCAATTTTTTTTCAAGTGGTTTTTGCTTCCTCTTTGAGATACTAAGTGCTGTGTATTAGGATTTTGTCAATTTATTTTCTGCCGAATTGAAGATGAAAGAGGCTAGGTTGAAAAGGATATTAAATATATAATATAATTTAACGTGTAATCAGTTTTAAATCAATAAGTTAATGTTTTCATTGTAGAAGTTATGTATAATCATTATTTGTTATGTCATGGGTCCTTTTTGGCTGTAGAGAGTAGGAATGTTGGCGAAAGTCATATATAGAAAGCCTTCTATTTGTTATAAATGATGTGGTCAAAATAAAACTTTCATGGTATTTGCACTGTCACAGTTGGACACGCTCTACGTAATGCTATCTTCAGTAGCTAGACAATACTAATCCAATTGATTATATTTGTGACCGATTAATAATATTTTAATCAAAGCAAATTATTGTTCTTTACCCAAGAGCTAAACTTAGTGACATAGATGAGACCGAAAGTATTTATTCCATTAATCTGTTCCCTACTATTGTTGAGTATTTCAACGTCAGCGCAGATCTATAGATCGTATGATGGGACTAATAATAATATCGATAATCCTACGTGGGGTGCGGCAAATGCACAACTGACGAGAATTTCTACTGCAGACTACGCAGATGGCATTTCTGAGCCTAAGTTGGATATGACGCACAATCGCCCTAATCCAAGAGTAATCAGTAATAAACTTTTTGCACAGGAGAGTACGATTTCTAATGGCTTATCACTTTCTGATTTCACATGGGCATTTGGCCAATTTATAGATCACGATATTTCATTTGTTGAAGATAACTCTCAAGAAAGCCTAAGTAATATAGAAATTCCTAGTGATGATTTATACTTCACTCCTGGTTCGATGATGCATATGTCTAGATCTAAATCAGCACCAGGCACTGGTACAGATATAGATAATCCACGTCAACATAATAACCATATCACTTCATTTATCGATGCATCTTCAGTATATGGATCGGATGAAGAGAGAGCCAATTGGCTAAGAACTTTCGAAGGTGGTAAGATGAAGACGTCTCCTGGTAACCTTCTACCTTGGAACACAGTTACGGGTAATCAAAATGATGAAATAGATTATACAGCGCCCTTTATGGCGGATGACACAAGATCTTTATCTAGATATTTTGTCGCAGGTGATATTAGAGCTAATGAAAATCCATTATTACTTTCATTTCATATTCTCTTCGTAAGAGAGCACAATAGACTTTGTGATGAATTAGCTGAAGCACACCCAGCATGGAACGATGAGCGTATCTACCAGAGAGCAAGAAAGCTTGTAGGTGCATTTATCCAAGAAATAGTATTTAATGAATGGCTTCCAGCAATGGGTGTTAATCTACCTAGATATACTGGATACAAGAGTAATGTAAATCCATCTATTAGTAATGAATTTTCTGGAGCAGCCTTCAGAATAGGTCATACCCTAATCAACTCTAACATAGTACGTATGAGTAATGATGGTTCAGATATACCAGGAGGAAATATCTCTTTAAGAGATGCTTTCTTTAATCCTTTCGTAATGGTGCTTTCTGGTGGTATCGATCCTTTCTTTAAAGGGATGGCTACACAGGCTCAGCAAGAAATGGATAGCAAGGTAATCGATGATGTTAGAAATTTCCTTTTTGGTGCTCCAGGTCAAGGAGGCTTAGATCTTGCAGCGATTAATATCAATAGAGCAAGAGAAAGAGGAATTCCTTCTTTCAATCAGATTAGACAAGATTTAGGTTTGCCACCAGTTAACTCTTTCTATACTTTGACACATGATCAGGAAGTTGCTGATATCATGGAAGATGTCTATGGAAGTATAGATAACCTAGACCCTTGGGTGGGTATGGTGAGCGAACATCATATTGGTTCAGAAGCGCTCTTTGGTGAGTTGATGATGACTATTCTTAAAGAACAGTTTCAGGTGCTACGTGATGGTGATAGATACTATTATGAAGTAGATGATGAGTTGACTGATGAGCAAAAGGATATGGTGACTAACACTACGATGAGAGAAATTATCATGCGTAATACGAATATTATTCTAATGCAAGATGAAGTATTCAAAGCCATGCCGCATGAGATGATTGCTGTAGGTCCTACGATCAAAGAATTTAACCTTGAGGCTACATTATATCCTAACCCAACGGCGGGTGATGTGACAAATATTAAATACTATTCAGATATTGATCAAGATGTTACACTCGATGTGATTGACTATCAAGGTAGATTGGTATCTTCTAAAGTATTGGAAGCTCACCCAGGAGATAATTACTTCTGTATGAGTCTACCTGCTAATATGCCAAGAGGTCTATATAATATTAGACTTCAGACGCGTCATGGGTATAACATTCTAAAGCTCATTAAAGAGTAACATATTATCAAAAAGAATTCCGAATATTCGAGTGCTGATGTCAAGCTTTCTACAGAGAGGAGAAGGTTCATCAAGCAAGCGAGTATGGGTGCAATTGCTGCTGGATTAGTAGCTTGTACGCAGAATAAGGAGGCATCTGCTACTCAGCAGCCCAAAGATCTCCCAAATGCTAATCCATTTCCAATAGTTATCAGCACATGGCCCCATATCGTGGATAATGAGGTTGCGCTGACAGCTATCAAGACAGGAGATCTATTAGATGGTATAGAGCAAGGGATCAATAGTGTAGAAAACAATCCTGAAGACCAATCAGTCGGATTAGGCGGACGTCCTGATAGAACAGGTATAGTTACTCTCGATGCCTGTATAATGGATAAAGAGCATAGAGCGGGATCTGTATGTTATCTTAAGAATATCAAAAACCCTATATCCGTAGCTCGATTAGTAATGCAAGATACGCCTCACGTGATACTAGCTGGGGATGGTGCATTGCAATTTGCGTTATCTAAAGGTTTCAAAGAAGAGGAGTTACTCACCGCGAAATCGAAAGAGGAATATGTCGAATGGCTCAAAACAGCCCATTACAAGCCCAAAGTCAATGCTGAATTACATGATACTATAGGAATGCTCGCCATTGATGATAAAGGCGATATTTCAGGAGGATGCTCCACGAGCGGACTAGGCTATAAGATGCAAGGAAGGGTAGGAGATTCACCTATAATAGGAGCAGGGTTATTTGTAGATAATGAAATAGGAGCTGCCACTGCCACAGGCATGGGAGAGTTAGTCTTGACTACCTTAGGGTCCTTTCTTACGGTAGAGTTTATGAGACAAGGTATGTCTCCAATGGAAGCATGTAAAGCCGCTGTAATGCGTACCGTTGAGAAGAATAAAAATACTTATAAAGAGATGCAAGTAGGGTATATAGCCTTAGATAAGTATGGTAGATACGGTGCATACAGTATTCAGCCAGGATTCCAGTATACTGTGACATTTGAAAATCACAACGAAGTCTTTGACGCAGATAGTTATCTGGATTAAGTCTCTGTATTTTAATTGTTTATGTATTGATTTTATTTGTATTTGAATGTAGTTTACCTCTGTTCATATTCCCCTTTTTTCTATTTATTATTCTCGTATAATACTGCATAATAGCGATCAAAACATGTAGTTTTTTTTCGTCATATCACATTTGGCATTCCTTTTGCACTTAGTACTCTCGAAAGGAAAGTTTTTTGGCTCAAGTCAAGACTGGATAATATAAATCACAAACTAGCGTATGCTTCAAAATGGCATGTGTGATAGTAAAATAATATGAGCACGATTAATACTATTATAGCCGACTGCCAAACATTGATGATCGAAGGATTAGCAGCAATCTTTGATTCTATAAGGAATCCATCAATTAAGGTAACTGCGACTGCTAATAACTCCGCAGATCTATTGAAGAAGGTAAACTTAGGTGATTGTGACTTATTGATTATGGATATAAATTTTCCTGGAGAGGACGGAATAGAATTGATTCCTACGCTCAAGAGCTTTTGTCCTAATATGAGAGTAATAATATTGACAACCTATACAGATAGGAAATTTGTCAAAAGAGCTTTTCTCAATGGAACAGATGGATATGTACTTAAAAGTAATGATTCATTAGACCTTATACAAGGTATCAATACCGTAATGGAAGGCGATACTTATATGTCAGATGGATTGAGATTAACACCCGCATCTAATAGGACATACGTGACACAAGCCGTAGCTAATCTTGCTAATAGATTTTATGAAGATAGCTACACAATGAAACAAAAGTTAACTAAGAGAGAGCAAGAGATTTTACATCTTATTGCCGACTCTAAAAATAATAGAGAAATAGCTAAAGAGCTATACATCAGCGATCAAACCGTAGGTGTTCACCGCAAAAATATAATGAGAAAACTGGGCGTCCGGAGCACAGTCAACCTTATAAAATTTGCGATTGAACATCAATTGGTATGATTTATGATCTCTAAGTAGATTAATTGACATATCGGTTGCATTTATAAGATCACTTCCCTCGATCTGATATTTGCATTAATGTATTCTTCGAAGTAGCCTATAATGACATTCACACATTATTTGTAAATCATTTTATTGCTATAACAAACCGATTTTATCTCATGAAAAAAGAGAATTTTACACTAGACCTAAGTACTCCCCTGAAGCGTTTCGCTAGGCTGAGTATTCTACCTGTCTTGCTGATCATGTTAAGCTTCCAAGCGAAGGCGCAATGCCCTCTAGGTTGTAATAACAACGTACAGATTTCACTTAACAACACTTGTCAAGTAACTGTTACGTCAGATATGATCCTCGAAGGACAAGGTGATGCATCATGTAACTATACTGTAGTAGTATTAGATGCGAATGACAATCCTATCCCTAATGCCATTGTAGATGGCTCTTACATAGGACAAACTTTAAAAGCAAGAGTCTTTCTTGATGGAGCAAACTCCTGTTGGGGTACGATTACCATTGAAGACAAGCTACGACCAGTACTTAATTGTGCTCCTGTAGTGGAAATCTCTTGTTATCAGACGTTTAACCCAGGTATGCCTGGAGTTACTGATAACTGTGATCCTAATCCAGTCATCACTGTTTTAAGTGATGTGACAACGGATATAGATTGTCAAGATCCTAATTTTCCAACATTGAGTGCCCAAAGAGTAATCTCTTATATGGCCGAAGATGCAAGTGGAAACCAATCTGATATATGTACTCAGACCGTAAATTATTTACGTATTGGTCTTAGTCAGATTACATTCCCTAGAAATCTAGATAATGTTGAAGAAGATGCATTGACATGTAACAACTATTCTGAAGATGAATGGAATGAGGACAATCCTGCATATCCTTTCTTCAATGTTACAGGAGTACCTACTACACCGGATGGAGCAGGTATACTACCTAATAATTCTCTTTGTGAGTTGAATGCTACTTTCTCTGATCAGATTATTACTATCTGTGCATCTAGCTTCAAAGTACTGAGAACTTTCACTGTCTTAGATTGGTGTACAGGTGAAGTAGTTGAAGAATATCAAATTATAAAAATAATTGATGAACAACCACCTTTAGTTTCAGCGATTCCGGATGATTTGTATGAAGCTAATTCAGATCCATATACATGTACAGCTGTATTCCCAGTGCCTCCACCAATAGTTATTTTCGAATGTTCCACTTGGACATACGATATAGCATATGCCTTAGCTATTAACGGTATGGCGCCAACAGATGGTGTTTATATTACAACTAACGTAACTGGTAATGCAACGACAGGATATACAATTTCTGACCTGCCATTATCAACATCTTGGTTGAGATATACTGTTACAGATGCTTGCGGAAATGCTACAGAAGCATTTACAGAAGTTACTGTCTTTGATAACGTACCGCCGATCGCTGTTTGTGATGAATTTACCGTAGTAACATTGACAAGTGACGGTAGCGCTTATGCTTTTGCAGCTACATTTGACGATGGATCATTTGATAACTGTAGTGATGTAACGTTCTCAGTAAGAAGACCTACTGGAGGATGTGGAGCAGGTAATTCATTTGGAGAATATGTAGAGTTTTGTTGTTCTGACGTTGGTAACGACGTAATGGTAGAACTCAGAATAACTGAAGATAGAGTAGGAGGTCTTTCAAATTCTTGTATGGTAACAGTACACGTTCAAGATAAGATCAATCCTATTATAACTTGTCCAGACAATGTAACTATTGACTGTTCGGAAGATTACACATCATCAGTACATGGAACGCCTACCGGTTATGACAACTGTAGTGGTACTATCACTGGACCAACTTACAGTGGAACTCTAAACGATTGTGGTACAGGTACTATTACGAAATCATGGATAATTACAGACGGTGGTGGACGTACAGATAACTGCTCTCAGACCATTGTTGTCGAAAATCAAAACGTTTTCAACGGTAACAACCCAAGTATGCTTTCTTTCCCTAATGATGTAACTTTACAGGGATGTATGAACACAAATACTGATGAATCGCAGACGGGAATTCCTTCTATCAATTCAGGACTTTGTTCTTTAGTAGCATACTCTAGTTCTGATAAAGTATTCAACTTCCAAGATGGAGCTTGTTTCAAGATATTAAGAACATTTACAGTAATCGATTGGTGTCAATATGACCCTGAGAATAATAGTGCAAATCCTCCAGGAATCTGGCAAAGGACTCAAGTGATCAAGCTTAACAATAACATAGCACCTACATTCAACGGATGTACTGCTACAGTGGATGCACCTGTAGTAGGAGCAAACTGCGACGGTTTTGTAGAGCTTACGGCAAGTGCTACTGATGACTGTCCTAATGTTACAGAAGCTGAGCTTGTTTTCTCTTATGAATTTGATGAATTTAACGATGGAGTAGGTATCGTATCAGGAAGTGGAAACGATGCTGGTAGAGTACTGGATGTAGGACAACATAGCATTGTTTGGACTGTTGAAGATAAGTGTGGAAATCAAAATACTTGTACTCAACTGATCACAGTAAGAGATGTAAAGAAACCAACTCCTTATTGTCTGTCTGAGATTACTACAGTAGTAATGCCTACAACAGGTATGATAGAGATTTGGGCTTCTGATTTCAATCTTGGAAGTACAGATAACTGTACTGATCCTGAAGATCTTATCTTTACCTTCCCTAACGGAACTGGTAACATGCAATTTGACTGTGATGATCTAGGTATGAATACAGTAATGGTTATCGTAACTGATGAATCAGGAAACAGTGACTTCTGTGAAACAACTATCAATATCCAATCTAATTCAGGATGTGAAGGTTCACGTATTGCAGGTGCAGTTTCTACTGAAGTTTCAAGTGATGTAGAGCATGTAGAAGTAATGCTAGAAGACATGAGTACTCAAGAAGAAAGACTGTTTATGACTGACGAATCTGGTAACTATCAGTTCTTCAACATTACACCTAATACAAATTACGAAGTATCAGCGACAAGAAATGATAATCCTACTAATGGAGTATCTACACTTGACCTTGTATTGATTCAAAGACACATCTTAGGATTTAGTGACTTAGATTCTCCTTATAAGATTATCGCAGCAGATGTCAATAATTCTGATAATGTTTCAGCGGCGGATATCACTGAATTAAGAAAAGTGATCTTAGGGGTTCAGCCAGAATTTAACTACAGTAACTCTTGGAGATTTATCGATGGAGCACAGACATTCTTTGATGTAAATGAGCCATGGCCTTTACAAGAGAAAATCTCTGTAGATAACTTTACTGATAGCGATATGGAGAATAACTTCGTAGCAATCAAAATAGGAGATGTAAACTCAACAGTAACAAGTAATATATCAGAATCTAACGATACGGAAGTACGTTCATCTAATACAATGCTAAACGTAACTAACGCTATATACACAGCAGGAGAAGAAGTAAGAATGGATGTAAGATCTGACAATTTTAAAGCAATTGCAGGACTTCAGTTTACTCTTGACTTTGATGAAAATGCACTAGAATATGTGGCTGTAGAGGCTGGTAAGCTAAGCATGAACGCAGGTAATATTGGAACTCAACTAGCGAATAGAGGAGAAATTACTGCCAGCTGGAACGCTACTACTGATATGACTGCTTCATCTAACGAGGTACTAATGACTGTTATTTTCAGAGCAAAGACGAATGGAGATCTATCAAGCATGACTATGTCTGCAGATCAACTTACTTCTGAAGCTTACACAACTGAACTAAACATTACAGGATTAGATATCGAAGTAAGAGATGCAGAAGCGGCATTCACAGACGCAAAGATGGTTCTACAGCAGAACAGACCTAATCCATTCACTCACACTACTCATGTATCTTTCACTCTTGTAGAGCAAGGTACAGCTACCTTATCGATTTACGATATCAATGGTAGATTAGTAAATAGAGTAAATGATACATACGCAAAAGGAGTAAACAGCATAACGGTAAATGCTGATGATCTGAACGTATCAGGTGGAATATTCTACTACACGCTAGAGGCTAACGGTCAGATAGCGACTAAGAAAATGATACTACTCAGTAAATAAGTTAGTAATATTTTGATTTACACGAGCCCCTTGATCCGCATCAAGGGGCTTTTGTAGTTATATATACTAAGGTCAGTATATCATTAGACGGTATGAAATGGCTGCGTTAGCATTACCTTCCTTTACCTTAGACTTGTCTCGATCTATCAGTTCGTAGCGTTATTAACATCAATAATTAATTAATCTTGACTAGAACATATCGGCTTCAAATAATCTTAAGTCTGTCCTAATATATCAGATTATGACCTTATTGATCGATGCTTAGATTGGTCGATGATTGGAGAAGAGTTGTCTGCGCATCAAAAAACATTCCGTATATTTGTGGAAGCATCATTCGATGAAACTCTCTTTCCCAATTTGTAATACATTAAAATAGCTCTTAACATATTATTAAAAACTATAATATGTTGGCTTGTTATTTGCAGCTATTATTATTACATGTCAATTCCAACAGTAATATGTATGGCATTACATGGTAATTTTGATGAAATGATTGTTAACTTTGCCCATTATTACGGAGTCTAAGGACTTTGCAGCACTTTGCGACTAATTGTTATCATATAGGTGATAATGTTTTTCGAAAATTAGATTGCAAACCATTATTGAGAATAATATAGAATTAATAAGAATAAATTTTATTCAACATGAGAATACTGAAAAATATATTTCTTTTACTGATGTTAGTTGCGGCTAACATGACTTCTGCTCAGCTTATAACTACCGCCGAAGGTGGAGAAGCTGCTATGGGATCTAATCTAGAAGTTGATGTTATCGTAGATGAGTTCACAGACTTGACTGCATTTGAATTTCATTTAGTTTGGGATTCATTAGTAATGACATTTGTAGAGATAAAGAATGTCAATTCTGATCTTCCGGCCTACTTTGCTAGCACGAATTTTGGTTTGCCAGGAGATGGATCTATTAAAGATGGAACGATAACTACCTCATGGTTTAATCAAGTCGGAACTTCTAATTTGGCCGCAGGATCTAGATTATTTACTGCAGTATTGAATTCTAGTGGTGCGGAATGTGCAACATCTAGTATTGATTTTGATAATTTAGAAGCAGGAGGAGTAGTTTTTGGAGAGCAAGTGATGTCTACTGGAAACGGAAGTAATATACTAGTTTCTGGCCCTAACTGTGGAAATGGCGGTGGAGGAGATCCGGAATGCGTTAACGAATGCGCAGGTTCTACTAATGTGATTTTATCTATGCCTTGTATTACAGCTCCGGCTGGAGATAATATATGTATACCTATCACGGTAAGCAATTTTAATAATATCGAAGCTGTCCAGGCTGGTATCCTTTGGGATCCAACTGTAATGGAGTATACGGGGTCTCAAAATTTAGGGTTTTCTGATCCTGCACAAAATGGTGGATTCTTATTTAATGAAATGGCATCCGATATGGGTATGGTACGTCAATTTTGGTCGGAAGTAACAGGAAGTACTCCACAGACACTGCCAGATGGAACTGTATTATATGAACTATGCTTCGATCTAATCGGAGATGATGGAGACGTAATCTCAATAGATTTTGGAGATATAGGAAATTTCGGTGTTGAAATAGTTCAGTCTGGTGTTGCAGTTGATTTCTGTTTGGATCAAGGTACGATTACCATTGGTGATCCTCCAGTGGATGCGGTCGAATTAATAGTTAACACTGCGAGTGGTTTGCAAAATACTGAAGCATGTCTAGATGTCACGGTAAGAGAATTTACAATGATTAGAGGGTATCAGGCCAACTTGCAATGGGATGATTCCGTTATTGAATACAATAGAGTTCAGATGCTCAATTCGACTTTAGGTCTTACTATGAGTAATTTCAATCCTACGACTAATCCAGCTAACCTAAGATTTACATGGGATAATCTTAATCCTGCTACTTTAGCCAATGATGCAAAATTATTCCAAGTATGTTTTGATATCATCGGCGATTGTGCGAGTACACCTACATCACCGGTGACCTTCGAAAGCACAGCAACATCAGATATAGAGTTTAGTAACCCTGATGGAATGTCCATAGATTTTACATTAACTAATGGAAGCGTAACTGTGTTGCCTTGTGTTGAAGAGCATTCATGTTCTCTTTCTGGCGTAACACAACCATCTTGTGCAGGTGATACTGGAAGTATTGCAGTATCAGTAGATGCCGATAACACATGTGAGTGTAATTGGTATCTCAATGGTGGATCTACATCCATACAGACTACTCCAGGTAACGGTAATTGTAATCTAAGTTCAGTAGGAGCTGGTAACTATACTTTCGAATTATCAGATGCTTCGGGTGCAGTCGTATGTACATTTGATCAAGCAATCACAGCTCCAGGAGCAATTACAACCAATCCGTCAAAGTCTAACGCAGGCTGTGGAGACACGGGTAGTATTACAATCAATGCTAATGGCGGTACTGGATCGCTTTCATATACATGGGTGCCTTCAGTTAGTAGTTCAGATTCTGCAACCGATCTTGCAGCAGGGGATTATTCAATTACAATTTTTGATGAGAATGATTGTTCAGTAGCAGTAATGCTTACTGTAACATCAGAATTGGACCCTTTAGTCTTAGATAATAATAGTACTGTGGTGATGGAGCCTTCTTGTAATGGAGCAAGTGATGGATCTATTTCGCCATCCGCTATGGGTGGATGTCCTCCTTATATGTTTGCTATCGAAGGCGGAAGTAATATGGATTTATCAGCAGGAAACTATGGTGTTACAGTAACGGATGATAATGGAACTACAGCAGAAGGTTCGGTTACTCTAACTGACCCTGCATTGATTACATTGTCAGAATCACATTCAGATGAAACTAACACTAGTATGAATGGATCGATAACGATTACAACTACAAATGGAGTAGCTCCGTTTTCATATATGTGGAGTCCTGATGAAGGTGATACAGAAACTATAAGTAATCTATCGGCTGGAATGTATAGTGTAACAGTTACAGATGCCAACGGATGTACTGCATCCTTAGGGCCTATAGAAATTGACAATATCATCGGAACCACTCCTCCCATTTTTGAAACAGTTACATCTACAGATTTAGTAAGCTGTTTCGGAGACTGTTCAGGAGTTATCTCTAGTTCTGTTTCAGGTGGAGCAGGGACACTTACGATCGTACTATCGGGTGCATCAGATGCTTCTTTGATGGTAAGTTCTTCAGAGGCGTTTAGTTTTGATGATCTATGTGCAGGTAATTATACCATGACAGTTACAGATACTGATGGGAATACTGCAACCGAATCCAATATACAAATCGCTGAACCATCAGATTTAGAGGTAATGATTAATATTGGAGACGATAATAATAATTGTGATGGTTTTATAGATGTTGATGTAACAGGCGGCACGGAACCATATACATATGATTGGATCAATCAAGATTGGGATTCTCCTTTAGTATCGAATCTATGTGCAGGATCTTATGATCTTATGGTAACTGATGCTAATGGCTGTGTATTTACAGTAATGGATATAGAGGTGGATCCTCCAAGTGTTATTGTACCATGTTGGGTACCAAGTAAAATCATAACACCGAATGGTGATGGTAAGAATGACTTTTTTGAATTTTCTTGCATCGGTCAAAGAGTAGCAGGATTGCAGATTTTTGATAGATACGGAAGAGAAGTGTATACCAATGATAACTATGATAATACGTTTGATGGAATTAGTAATAGTGGAGTAGAATTAGGTGAAGGAGGATATATGTGGGTATTGAGTATAGATCTAGGAGATCAAGGTAGACGAGTTGATAAAGGAACTTTGACATTACTCAAAGATTAGTACAGTAAGTAATAGAAAACAATAAGTAAAATCAGCTTTACAAAAAGCAAAAATTATAATAGATGAAAAATCAAGTATTATTTACTTTGACATTGGTCATCATGTCATTTATGGCATCTGCACAAGAGAGGTATTTCGACGAGAGATATGTATCTACTCAGAGTTTTATGTTTCCAGCATTAATCAATCCTGGAGCGATAGGTGCATCTGGCGATCAAGAGCTTTTGTTCAATTATCGTAACACCTGGTCCTCTTTTGAAGGATCACCTACTTCTATTCAGTTTAATTACAACGGAAGCTTAGGTAATAGGGTAGGGTTCGGAGCAGGTTTGTTTAGAGATAGTTTTGGCCAATTAGAAACAACAAAAGGTCTTATAGGGTTCTCTTATTCTATTGAGTCACCTACCAATAAAGTTGGATTCGGTATTAATACCGAGTATATACAACATAGACTAGGCGGAGGAGCTCTGGGTGATGGTATCGACGCATCAGATGAGACTTTACTTAGAAGGCTAGATGGAGCACAATTCTTTGATATATCTGTAGGAGTGCACGGTGTGTACAATGAAAAAGTAACTTATGGTGTATCATTTCCTTCATTACTAAGTAGTAGAGTTTCTGAGGAGGTGCCAGGAGTTGACTTGACAGAAAGAGAAATAGGTATGATCCTATACGGGGGATATGATTATCATTCTGTTGGAAACGGTATTCACATAATACCTTCTATAATGATCAAAAAGTTGAATCAAGTACCTACTCATGTAGATCTTAATGTGATGCTTAATTTCTTAGATGAAAAACTAATAAGTGGAGTGAATTATACGCTGGGTGCGGATAAAAGGTTAGGATTCTTAATCGGAACAAAGATAGATAACGTAGGATTTAACTATTCGTATAACATATCGAATACAGAGTTTCAAACATATAACAATGGATCGCACGAGATTACACTTAGTGTTAACCTTAGTTCTACTAAAGAAGTAGTCGAGATGAAAGAAAAATAGTAAGCTACTTTACATAAAAATCAAAAGAGGGTCACATGTATAACATGTGGCCCTCTTTTTGTATCAGTGCATGCTTCATTTGCAACTCCATGGCGATCTTCATATTAGCAGCTTAAGTACTGGATATTAGAGCAGTTATAAATAGAAATATTTATATATTAATTTTTTTAATAGGTAGAAATAGATATCTTTGTCCTTGAATATTGTTATTTGTTTCTGTAGTAGTTACATATTATACATAATCGCCATGTAATATTTACCTGTGTATGGGTAGATGGTATGAATGGTGGAAATGTATCTTTGTGTAGTATTACTAGAATCCAAGCCATAGAAGTATGGTTTTAGTGATAACAAAGACGAAAAATAAAAAGACGACTACAACCGTCATTCTGGACTGACTATAATTAAGACGATAATCTACTTGCCAGAGTGACATTTATTTTTTCTCTAAGGCCCTTAATACTTTATCCTTTTGCTTACGTGAGTTAGCAATGGGACTCGTGCGTATGCACTTATAATATTGGCTAATTTTTTTTAATCGAAATACATTTAATAACCAAAACTCAATCTCATGAAAAAACTGATGTTAATCTGTTCAGTTACATTTATGTTCTTACTGTTAGGGTCTAGTGCTTCTGCACAAACAGCGACTCAAACAGAAGCGATACAAACAATCAGAACGTATCTGCAAGAACTCCCATCCACAAAGACGGTGGCTATTAGTAGTGCTAATTTAGGAGGAGGGCTAGAAAGTCCGACATCTACTCAATCTGTACCTGCAAGTAGACTAGAAAAGCGTCTTTTTGAAGAACTTTCTGAAGCGATCCTTACAGAAGCTTCTCTTACTTCAGCACTTAACGTAGTAATCAATAGGTATGAATCACCTAATGCTACTAAGAGTTCTTTAGTTGCTTTTAGAGTAAAAGCAGAAGAATTATTATCACTTTAAGAACCAACCAATTTTTATTAAAATAACTAAACACAATCTCATGAAAGATTATAGACTAAACTTCTTTCCTAAAGTTGGAGTTGTGACCAATTTTAGAACTTTATACAAAAGTTGTCTGTTTGTTTTCGCTTTAATGCTTAGTGTAAGCATGAACGCGCAATCATACGACTTCACAGTAACTGCCCCAGATATCGATGGCCAAGTACTCGCAGGAGTAGCTGCCACTGGTACTAACTGTGCGGGTGGACTTGCTGAAATGTCAATTGACGTTACAGCTTTAAGCTTTGTTTGCCCAGGAGGCGAAATGTTAGATACAGAAATAGGAAGTGATATTTCTATCGCTAATGTATCTATTGATATTGCTCACACATTTGATGGTGATATGGATATAATCCTTATCTCACCAGCAGGAACTACACTCGAACTAGCTGACGGTGAAGGTGGATCAGGTGATAACTATACTGGTACTTTATTCGTTGATGGTGCAGCAGTTAATGTTGTAGATGGAGTTGCTCCATTTACAGGAGAATTTGCTCCAGAAGACGGACCAATGAATACTGCATTCGCAGGAGAAGATG